>CAYUJK010000744.1:0-1504 GCA_964444895.1 uncultured Roseivirgaceae bacterium | reverse complement strand
CTACAGCGCCGGTAAGGTCGCTCTTCTTCTGCGTACCGTAGCCGATCACCACTACTTCAGACAGCGCTGTGATTTCTTCTACCAAAGCCACTTCTAATTGGGTTCTGTTCCCTACTTCTATTTCTTCATTGTGGAAGCCGATAAAAGAAACAACCAACACGTCGGTTGGCTTCACCTGGATGGAAAACTCACCGTTGATATCGGTGGTGGTTCCTGAGGCAGTCCCTTTTATTACCACGTTAGCTCCGGGAATGGCCGAGTTGTCTGCGGCTGAAGTTACTTTTCCGCGCAGCGTATGGCCATCCTGGGCATACAGGGCAGCACTGCCCACTATCATTACCGCTAAGGATAAAGCAGTAATCATAAAAAATCGTTGTACAAGCCTGGATGCCAGACTGGTACAAGCAGCATAATTTGTTACGTACTTATTTTTCATAGTTTTATGTTTATAAAATAATATGAATCTCTTGTAAGCCTCCTTGCACTATGTGCTTCAGAATCCTCTCACAATTCACTTCTCACTACCGGTCGTCAGACCAGGATTAAATCAATGGCGTTTATCTAGGTTAACAATATGCAATCCCGATATAATCCATCGGGAACCAAAGGCAATGTTTAAGTTGGATGGAGTTTGACCCACGCCACTTGCAGCGCGCTCAAGCTCAGGAAATTTCGTGAAAGTTGTATCAGATATTCAGGAACCGGTGAGATCAAAAAATGAATAGGTTCCTCGCAGCGTACATTTATGTCATATTTTCGAGTTACGGTTTTTAAAAATCCCTGCCACAACGTGGCCATTTCTGCTTCCTGCTTTTTTGCATCCTTACCTTTTCGAAACGCAAGTACTGTGCGATAAAAAGGTGCCTTTGTCCTCGACCAGTGTTCTCTGAAACACCCGTTTCTCTGTCATCAATTTATCACGATCTCCGACAAACAACCAATATTAATTGAGTTAATCGTAAAAAAACATGACAAATGTCGTTCATCATTCAAAACAATGTGTTCGTCGAGTTCAAACATTGCAAATTTACTAATATTTCAATGCTGACCCACCCGATGGTGTGATTCAAATGTTTATTTTTAGGGGGCCAAATGTTAACCGGAGGTCGTTTTGATAACAATGGATCGAATCAGCCGGCAACGTAAATACCCTTCTGCCAGATAGTCGCTGACCTCGCAGGTGGGGTATAAAATTTATCGCGTTTCTTTCCTCAATTTTTCTTTTGCCACAAAGACACGGAGACACCAAGTAAGCAAGAAGAAATAATAGATTTGGTGATATTTTTGGAGCCTTGGTGACAATCATACTACTGAACCCAGATTATACTTCATACCCTTATCTCTTCACCACCGAGATAACCTGTCTGATGGGCAGGGGCGCCAGTTTAGTAAGTTCCAGGAGATTTTGAGGTCAAATAAAACTCCAATACTCCCTCTTTGAAGAGGGAGTAAGGGAGATGTCTGCTGAAAACATCGTTTTATTTGCCCTCAAAACCATAAAGAG
>CAYUJK010000743.1:0-1515 GCA_964444895.1 uncultured Roseivirgaceae bacterium | reverse complement strand
CTTTTAACACCATGAACCTCTCAGAATTTGTGAGTGACCACTATGTTTCCCTGCGGCTTTACCATTCTTTTCAAGGCTTTATCCTCAACAGGATACCGCTCATGAAAAAGCTACAGTGGCGGCTACTCGCTACGTCAAATATTATCTATGGAGGCCTTCGGGATGAAAATCGCGAAATGATCCCCGACGTGAGCGTCAATGGCAGTCCTGTTAAGGTCTTCAACTCCCTCAGCGATTTGCCTTTTGTAGAGGTGGGTTATGGTGTTGAAAACATCTTTAAAGTAGTGCGGGTTGATTTCATTCATCGCCTTACTTATCGCGGTTTGCCCGACGTAGATCCCTTTCGCATAAAAATCAGCGCCCAATTCATTCTGTGATACAACGGGGTTTGATATTTTCCCGAAATTATCGTGCTTTAATCAATTGGATTTGCAATATTTAGTAGCTTGGATCAAGCTTCAAAAACGAGTTGGCATGAGGGTACAGATTTGATTCATCGGAGAATGAAACTCTTAAAACGCATTTACGACAGTGAGTTGGACAGGCACCTGGACGTCAGGAAGAAGAGTTTTATTGCCTACCTCATCTTTCAATTTATTTTCACCTTTATCACGCTGGGCATAGCCATTAATTACCCGGACAACAGAACAGTGTACCTGAGTTCGTCTGCACTTACGTTTATTGTGCCTGCACTGGCTCTTATTTTCACGCGAAAGTATTTTGAGCAGACAGTCCGTGTGTTTGCATCGTATAGCTGGTGTACCACGCTGTTGTTTTTGCTTTTGGTGGAAGGGAACAACGCCTCCAACGCACTTATTGGGGTAGTGTTTCTCACCGTTTGCCTGTACAGTACCCTATTGATTAACCTCCGTTGGGGGGGTGTCTTTATTGTGCTTACCGTTATCGCTTTTGCCGTCGACTACTTGGTAGAAGATGCACTGCCGGGATTTGGATTCCAAACGAGAGAAATTTCAAAGTTTGACTACCTGTTTTTGTTCCTGTGCTTTTTTATGGCAAATGCGGGTTTCATCCTCGTGTTTTCCTATCTGCTTTCCAATAGTCTGCGGGAATACAATGCGGAAGTAGCTCTTCGCAAAAATGCGCAGAAAGAGCTGGAAGAGGTGAATATGGTATTGAAAGAGATGAACGCAGACCTTGAAGAACACACGGCCTCATTGGAAGAAGTGAACAGCAAGCTGGCCTCGTACGCCCACAAGAATGCCCATGAGATCAGGGCGCCGCTGTGCCGGCTCCAGGGACTTGTGTACCTGATCGATAAGGTCGAATCGGAAGAAGAAGTAAATTACATAATGCGCCAGATCAAGGACAGCACCAATGAATTGAACAGTGTAATACACAAGATGAACGAGCTGCTACAGGAAGACAATATCATCCGTTTGGATCAGTAGCGACTCAGCCAAGCCACGATCCCAGCAGCATCACACCGCCCATCACCAGGCCAATACCGATCAGGTTGAACCATATACCATTTCGGATCAGCACGCTCAGGGGCAA
>CAYUJK010000742.1:0-1515 GCA_964444895.1 uncultured Roseivirgaceae bacterium | reverse complement strand
GCTGACAGTTCGCGGGGGAAGCTGCCAAGTCTTGAGAGGACAACTATTTTCCCTCCAACAACAACCTTCTCCGAAAGATAAAGTATATGGAAGTTAAATGTTGGAAATAGCCGCTCGTTTTTTAGTTAGTTATGAATCATTCAAAAAAAACTTTCCCTTACTCCGTACTCGACTTGGCCATTTTAAAAGAAGGCCATGATGCACGAGACGCCTACGACCGAAGCCTGGACCTGGCCCGACATGCCGAGCGCTGGGGCTATTCGCGGTTTTGGCTGGCCGAGCACCACAACATGGCCTATGTGGGCAGTTCGTCGCCGGTGGTGCTGATAGGCCACATCGCACAGGGCACGCAAAAGATCCGGGTGGGATCAGGGGGTATCATGCTGCCCAACCACAGCCCGCTGATGGTAGCAGAGCAAATGGGAACTTTGGAGAGGCTATATCCCGGCAGGATAGATCTCGGTCTGGGACGTGCGCCGGGCACTGATCAAAAGACGGCGGCTGTGCTGAGACGTGGCAGGATCGAAACGGTGAATGACTTCCCAGCAGATCTCGAGGCAATACAGCTGTTTTTTTCTAAAGAAAACGAACACGCTGCTGTCCGAGCCTTTCCCGCCGAGGGCGTAGACATTCCCATTTATCTGCTCGGGTCCAGCATGAGTAGCGCTATGTTGGCTGCGCAAAAGGGGCTTCCCTATGCTTTTGCCAGTCACTTTGCACCGGCATATTTTATCCAGGCTATCAAATACTACAAAGCTCACTTTCAGCCTTCCAAGTATTTGCAGAAACCCTATATGATCGCGTGTATAAATGTGATTGGCGCCGGCTCCGACTCTGAAGCGCACCGCTTGGCGACGTCATTTTACCAAATGGCCCTGGGGGTAGTGCGGGGAAAATCTTACCCACTGAGACCCCCGGTAGATAGTATGGAGGGCATCTGGGCGCCAGAGGAAGCCACCGTGATTCAAAATATGATGGCCTGCACTTTCATTGGCAGCAAAGAAACGGTCAGAGAGGACTTGCTGCACTTCATTGAGCATACGGGCATCGATGAAATAATGATAACTACCAACATTTATGACCACGAGGCGCGTTTGAAATCATTTGAAATGGTAGCCGAAATTATGGCAGAGGCCGAACACCTTGCTGTAAAAAACCCTCCTCAATAAAAGACCGGGATGTCGCGTTTCACCGGCATGATTGTCGCTTTCCGCACGCCTCAATTCCGGTTTTCTCCCTTAACTTCGAAATGTCTTTTCACAATCACTTGAAAGAGGACAAAAAAATACCCATGAGTGCTAATGACTTAATCGAAAGATTGAACCTGCTGCAGTCCGATGCAGAACGCGAAAAATACCGGCGTTACTTTGAGTTTGGAGAGGGAACCGGCGATGAATTCATAGGCGTGCGAATGGGACAGGTATTTGCCCTGGCGAAGGAATTCAAAAACATGCCCCTATCAGAGATAGAAAAACTGCTGGAAAGTCCCATCCACGAAGTACGCACCGCTGGTGT
>CAYUJK010000741.1:0-1517 GCA_964444895.1 uncultured Roseivirgaceae bacterium | reverse complement strand
GTAAAATCAAAATAAAAAACTTTGGGCCAATCAAAGAAGGCTACCCAGATCATGGCGGCTTTTTGAACATAAACGACGTAACCGTTTTTATAGGCAACCAGGGAAGTGGGAAGAGCACGGTGGCAAAGGTTATTTCCACATTAACCTGGCTCGAAAAAGCACTCAACCGGGGAGATATCACAAAAGCAAAAATCTCAAATGCTGCGTTCTGGGAGTTTTTTAAATACCACCGCATTCACAATTATTTCAAGGAAGATACAGAAATTGAGTTTATCGGGGAGAAACTGCATTTAAAATACTCCAAATCCCTTCCGTATCCTGAAATCACATTGAGAGACCAACATTCATACAAGGTTCCCAAAATTATGTATGTGCCCGCCGAGAGAAATTTCCTTAGTGTGGTCAAGAACGCGTACGGGCTAACAAATCTGCCGAGGTCTCTCTATACATTTGCAGAAGAACTTAGAAAAGGGCAAAATCAATTAAATGAACAAAAAATCTCGTTGCCCATAGAAGGAATAAGCTATCGGTACGATAAGGAAGAGGATATTTCCTATTTAGTCAGCGATCAGTACCAGGTAAATTTGCTTGAGTCATCAAGTGGTTATCAGTCTCTGGTTCCGCTATACCTGGTAACAAAGTTTTTGTCAGAAGAACTTCTTAAAGGAAAGGATATTCGCAGGGAACAGCTGAGTGTCGAACAAAATGTCAGAAGAAAGGATGAAATATCCACCATAATGTTCGATACATCGCTTACAGATCATGAGAAGACAGAAAAAGTAAAGAAAGTAGATGAGAAATACCTCAGTAGCTGTTTTGTGAACATAATAGAAGAGCCGGAACAGAACCTGTTTCCAACCTCTCAATGGGAAATACTCAAAAGCTTGCTGTCCTTCAACAATTCGCAGCCCGGCAACAAGTTAGTCATCACCACCCACAGCCCCTATATCATTAACTATTTGAGCATCACTATTCAAGGCGCCTATTTAGCCAACAAGATTGGCCATGACGGAACCTTGATGAGAAAACTTTGTGATCTTATTCCCCAGAATTCCCTGGTGCCAGGAGAGAGTGTTGACATTTACCAAATAGATGATAAAAGTGGTGTCATTCACAAGCTTCCAAATCCGGAGGGTATTCCATCGGATCAAAACTATCTGAATCAATCGCTGCGGCACGGAAACGAAATTTTTGACAGCCTGCTCGAAATAGAAGAAGAAATATGAACATCAACTTTTTCAATCCTGGCTGCCAGGAGGGTCCCATTGATGCCCCACGTTTTGGACTATGTGACAATAAAAAGGGAGGAAAGGCCTACACAAATATCGAAGAGCCCGATACGTGGGTGGCAGAGGTAAAAAACAATAAACAGATATCGTTAGTGTTTACAGCCATTGATAAGTGCGTGATCAGGGACAACGAATATCACGACAGGGGACGATGCGGGCCATGATCACTTCGAATGAACATTTGTATTTTATCGAATTGAAAGATCAAGCCAGAAATTGGGTTTCCGA
>CAYUJK010000740.1:0-1523 GCA_964444895.1 uncultured Roseivirgaceae bacterium | reverse complement strand
ATAGCCAAACAAGTGTATGGATTGAATACGGCCGAAAACGCTATGGTTTTTTTTAAGAATAGCTCACCTGCCTACATTACCAAACGATTTGACGTGAAAGAAAACGCCCGTCCCGATGGCTTCGGGAGGAATAACTGGGGCAAAGAAGATTTTGCAACGCTGGCAGGTAAAACAAAAGACAATGCAGGTGCAAATTTCAAATATGAATACAGCTATGAAGAAGTTGGACGATTGATAAAGAAATATGTTCCTGCCTGGAGGGTAGAGATTGAAAAGTATTTTTCCCTGGTTGTTTTCAATTTTTTGTTTTCAAACGGAGATGCTCACTTAAAAAACTTTGCCTTGCTTGAATCATCCAGTGGAGATTATCTGTTAAGTCCTGCTTATGATTTGATAAACACAAGACTGCATGTGGATGACACGGATTTTGCATTAGATAAAGGGCTGTTTGCAGATGATTATAAAAGTGAACAATACAAGAAAAGCGGACATCCTTCCAAAAGCGATTTCACGGAATTTGCCATGAGAATTGGAGTTGCTGAAAGCCGGGTGGAGAAACTATTGAATCCGTTTTTAGAAAAACAACCATTTATGGAAACATTGGTTGGCCGTTCATTCTTAACCGAGGCCAACAAGAGAGGATACCTACTGATGTATAACACAAAAAGAAATCATTTAATAGCGCAATGAGGTTGAAACATTGCACAATTTATTCGGTGATATTAAAGATATTCCAAAAGAAGTAACATTTGGGTATTTTGCATGAGGTGGAACTTCTTCGCATCGCTCACTCAATATCGGCGTCTCCTGACCAAAGGGAGGGACTCTGATATATCCTCTGAGGCTGTGTAAGTCCCCTATTTTAGGCCACTTCCCCGATCTTATTTGGCTATGGTAAACATAACATAGATTGCTGGTCTTACACCACTTATACCGATGTTGTCTCCCGGCAACTATATGAAAACGTGCCTCTGTTCTTCCAGTTTGGCACAAACGCGCCAACCCTCGATGTCGCATTCAACACCCTGTATTGTCGAAATCGCCCTAACAAGTGTGGTGAATGGGGAGCTACCTTTGAGGAAAGAAAAACCAGAAAGTGTAATACGCCATGCAGGAAATCAAGAAGGCTAATACCAATGGACAGGAGCCCAACCCGTGGTGGGCTTTGACTTTACTTTGTACGTCATTTTTTATGGTGGTTACTGATTCTACGAGTGTATATTCGGCTATTCCCTCAATAGAAGAATCGCTTGAATTTTCACAGGGAGGGCCAGAGTGGGTAATCATCATTTATATGTTGACATTTGCAGGATTAGTGTTACTGGGTGGTCGAATTTCCGACTATTTTGGTCGCAGACGGATGTTTTCTGTCGGAGTTGCCCTTTTTACCCTTTCAGCGGCCTTTTGTGGATTTTCCTGGAATGGCGAAATTCTTATTTTCGCCAGGCTTCTTCAGGGTGTTTCGGCGGCAATTATGACACCTGCAGCCTTGTCTATTGTTATCAATACATTTAAAACAGAAA
>CAYUJK010000739.1:0-1526 GCA_964444895.1 uncultured Roseivirgaceae bacterium | reverse complement strand
AATGGGAAGGATTACGATGCGGAAACCGAGCAAGACGAGTTGGCCGATGATTTGGGCTGTGGTTCAAACGCCAGAGTAGCCGGTGAAGGCAATGATGCCGTGAAGGCACAATTGCAGAATTTGCTTCTGCGGGCAAAGGCAGGTTTAAAATAAGATTGACTGCAGCGACCAGAAATTAAAGAAAGACTTCTTTTTCAAGTGTCTTTTGAGTTGTTTCTCCAGCTCGCTGCCGCGCGGGTTGATCGCCACGATCACACCGTCACCATCGATGAGGTAGCTCTGCGGAATGCTTCTTACTTCGTATTTCCGGGCTGCCTCGTTGTTCCAGCCTTTCAGGTCGCTTACGTGGTGCTCCCAGGTGAGTTTGTCCGCTTCAATGGCCTTGGTCCAGGCTACGTCTTTGTTATCCAGCGATACACTGAACACGGTAAACCCTTTTCCGTTTTTGAATTCGGTGTCTTTGTACTCATGGTAGGTTTTTACAATCTCCGGGTTTTCCTTGCGGCACGGCCGGCACCACGATGCCCAGAAGTCGATCAGCACCATTTGCCCTTGCAGCGAAGAGAGCTTTATTTCCTTTCCTTCGGGAGTCGCCATCACAATATCCGGTGCTTTATCTCCCACCTTCAGGCTTTGTGCCGGTCCATCTGCCGAAAACACAAAAGCGGCCAAGAGTATCAATAAAAAGCTCATTATCTGTCTGTTTTGTCCTATAACTATTCCAAATGCTAACAATAATACGAGAAAAATTGTACTTTTTGGCGAACGAGTACCTAATAAGACGGTGTATGTAAGGTGTAAAAGGAAAATCCGTTTTATTGCGGGATGTTTTGAGCGGGACCAGACATCAATTCTTTTAGAACTAATAAAAATAAGGATAATTGTCTGAATGCTTAATCCCAAAAACCATTGACATAAAAATAAACCAATCTAATAAACCCTGATCATGAAAGTAAGCACACTGATTCCTATGCTTTGTTTCCAAAACGCTTCATTAGCCATTGAGTTCTACAAAAAAGCCTTTGGGGCTGAGGAAATTAACCGGATTGCAGACAGTGGAAAGGTGATCCATGCAGAGTTGAAGCTGGGTCAAACCAAGCTGATGTTGGCCGATGAATTCCCGGAGATTGATGTTAAATCACCAGTAACCGTCGGAGCCTGCCCCATCATCTTATTACTCGAAACAGATGATGCTGATGCCCTGTTTTTAAAAGCGGTAGAGGCCGGATCGAAGATAGATAGGGAACTACAGACCATGGAAGAATTGGGCATAAGGAATGGGAAAATTATTGATCCCTTTGGATACAAATGGATGATATCTTCCGCTATATAATGTGGTTGAATAACACCAATTTTATTTTACGTATTAAATTAATAGGTTTGTCGTATAAACTAAGGAATTATGGATGCAAAGATCACATTATCATTTGATAAACGCGTCATTAGCAAAGCAAAGGAATTTGCAGATTCACAAAACATCAGTTTGTCCAGGCTTACCGAATTTTTATACCGTCAAATCACAAGTG
>CAYUJK010000738.1:0-1547 GCA_964444895.1 uncultured Roseivirgaceae bacterium | reverse complement strand
ACAAAGTGTGTCGACTCCAAAAGGCGATATGTAACCCGCGAGGTATGTTGGGAACTGCCAAGGATTTCCTCTTTCTTTTACTCGCTGGCGTACAGTCCTACTCTATTTCCCTCTGAATCAATGATCGAGGCAACTACTCCCGAGTCAATCTGAATTTTACCAGACACAATCTTTCCGCCGATCTTTTCGACACGCTCCAGTACGGGATTCAGTTTTTTACCGACATTCAGGAAAACCAATACTCCATTCTGAGAAGGCTTTGCGTCTCCCGAGGGAACCAACGCGCCCGAAACATTCTGTCCGTTAAAGGGGAATGCGGACATAGAATATCCGCCCTCCTCTATGTCGGCGAGTTCTGTGGATAGCAGTTCAGAGTAAAACTTTTTGGCCCGGCTCATGTCATTGGCCGGAATTTCAAACCACGTAATTACATTTTCCATTTTTTTAATTTTTTGTATTTAACAGGCAGCAAAACTACCCTTAATCAAAAACAGAAAATAGAATAAAAGCGACATGCCTCGGGGCACGGGATGTGTTTAGGATATGTGGACAAAATTTTCGGCAACTTCCTGGGCTTCGATAAAAAACACCTTGGGACTAAAGCCTGCAAAAGCCTTGAATTCCCGGATAAAGTGTGATTGATCGCTATATCCACAATAGAAGGCGAGGTCGGTTAAGTTGCTGACGGAAGACTTTTGAGGTATTCTGAGCGCCTGCTGAAAACGAATAATGCGGCTGTAGGCTTTGGGGCTCAAGCCCACTTTTTCCTGGAACACCCTTTCGAGGTGCCTCACAGAAATCCCTAAGCGACTTGATAGTTCCTGGATCTTACCGATTCCTTTGGTATGATGCACCCATTTTACACCCTCGGTTAAAAGGTCATCTGTTAGGTCGCACCCTTGTATTTGGGCCGACACAAATTGTGATAAAATGGCAATGCGTTGTTCATTGTTCTTTGCGTGTTGGAGCTGGTCGAGGAGTTCTCGCCCGTGAAAGCCAAAGATATCCTCGATTTCAATAGAATTATTGGTGAATTCGTTCATGGGTATATTGAAAAGCGAATGAAACCGGTGTGAAAAAAATGAGATGCCCAGTATGCCATAGTTGCCGGTGGTTTCCATGTCTTTATAATGCTGTAGCACTCCAAAGAGAAAACATTGAGGTACTTCGGTTTTGGCATTGCTTTTTGAGTATTCCTTGAAAGGGCTTTGGTAGGTGAAAATCAAACCGGGATAGCCATCTGCCAATACCCGAAAGATGGAAGGTTGGGGCGTGGTATCCTCCAGTATCCAGAAATACCTGATTGTATCTGCTAATTTGATGGGAGGAAGTACTTCTTGATAAAACATAGGAATAAACGATTTGCTTGTGCCATCAATTGTTGTTGTCTACATTTTACATTCGCAGCCTTATTTTTTTCAAGTCAGAAGAGTAGCCTTCAATATCCAAAAATATTTGTAGTAAGTATTTTTCTTAGCGGATTTTTTCATCTCTCACTGTCTAAAAATCCCGTCCACAATGTTCAATACCGAACAGTAATTTGATTC
>CAYUJK010000737.1:0-1554 GCA_964444895.1 uncultured Roseivirgaceae bacterium | reverse complement strand
CCGTCATCAAATCCATCGAAGCCTCGGTATTTCAGGAAAACCAAGCCATACTCAGTGATGTCAACTTCGAAATAGAAAAAGGAGAACTCGTCTTTTTGATCGGGCGCACGGGCAGCGGCAAAAGTTCTCTCCTCAAAACACTCTATGCTGACCTTCCGCTGAGAATGGGTGAAATGGATGTGGCGGGCTATAACCTCCGCACCTTAAAAAGAAGCGATGTGCCCATGCTGCGACGAAAGCTGGGAATTATCTTCCAGGATTTTCAGCTTTTTCAGGATCGATCCGTAGATGAAAATCTGCATTTTGTGATGAAGGCTACGGGCTGGACCGATAAATCAAAAATGAAGGTCCGGGCCACCGAGGTGCTCATGCAAGTAGGGTTAGGCTCATCGGGCAACAAAATGCCCCACCAACTTAGCGGTGGCGAGCAGCAGCGTGTAGTGATCGCCCGGGCATTGCTGAATGAACCCGTAATCCTCATCGCCGACGAACCCACCGGAAACCTCGACCCCGAAGTATCTGAGGGCATTTTCAAACTCTTTCTCGAAATCAATAACAGCGGTACGGCCATCCTGATGGCTACCCACGACCACAACCTGATCAGCAACCACCCCGGACGAATACTCAAATGTGAAAAAGGGAAACTGCTGGACTCCAAAAAAGAAACTTTCGACCTCTCCAGCCAGTATTGAGATAGCCCTTTACACGGTTTTTTTTCAGACGCTTCCGATTTTCATCTCCCCGGCAATACCCCTCGCCTACGATTTGGTTTTTTCCGAAAAACACTATCTTCGGAACCATGAAAGTATACAAACTGATTTTCACTACCTCGCTCTTTTTGTCGGCGGGATGCGAAATTACGCAACAGAAAATGACGGAAGCCGGCAAGCACTGGCCTATCTACCTTGGCGGAAACAGCAGCGCACAGTATTCTCCTCTCAGCCAAATCAACAAGGACAATGTGCATCTCCTGGAAGTAGCCTGGGAATATCACTCGGGCGATATTGACAAGAACAACCGCTCGCAGATACAGTGCAATCCCCTCATCATTAACGGCATACTGTACGGCACTTCTCCTAAATTGAAAGCCTTTGCACTCGATGCCCAAACAGGAGAAGAACTATGGGTATTTGACCCCAACGAAGAAGTGATCCGCATACTGAACGCCAACCGCGGCGTAACGTACTGGACAGATGGAGAGGACGAGAGGATCTTTTTCACGGCCGGTCCCAATCTATTTTGCCTGGATGCACGAACGGGAAAGCTCGTCGAATCGTTTGGAAACTCGGGCAAGACCCCACTAAACGCCGGCTTTGAAGAGCACGCAAAAGACCTCTTTGTAGTATCTACCTCCCCGGGCATCATCTACAAAAACAAGCTGATCATCGGCACCAGGGTATCAGAATATGCCGATGCTGCTCCCGGCCATATCCGGGCCTTTGATGTACTTACGGGCGAACTCGTATGGATATTCAGAACGATACCCCATCCCGGCGAATATGGCTACGACACCTGGCCTGAAGATGCCTACCTGAAGGTGGGTGGCGCCAACTC
>CAYUJK010000736.1:0-1554 GCA_964444895.1 uncultured Roseivirgaceae bacterium | reverse complement strand
CTACGCTCGTCGAAATAGACAATAAGTTCGGAAAAGTACATGTGAATAGCTGGGAAAAGGATGAAGTAAACGTGAGCATTCATATAGTAGCCGAGGGAAAAGACCCTGACAACATCCTGGATCGCATCGATATCAGGTTCGATCACAGAACCTCGTCAGACTACCTGCTGATCAAAACCGAGCTGGAGGAGTTCAATAGTAAAAAGTCTTCTTTCAGTATCAATTACACCATTGATATGCCCAGGCACAATAAGGTAAAGCTGCGCAACAAATTTGGCGATACGTACCTGGCCAATCGGGATGGCGACGTGGAACTTAACATTGGCTACGGCAATCTCAAAACCGGCAACCTGGACGGCTTTACCAAACTGAACCTTGAGTTTGGCTCTGCCATGAGTCAGATGGCGGCTATAAAAAGCGGTGAGCTCGATATCAAATACTCTAAACTTACGATCGACAAGTCCGGCGCCTTGAAAATCAACGCTCAGTATTCGGACGTATTCGGAACCAGCCTCGGGAAAACAGACCTGCAAATGAAGTATGGGAAGTTTATCGTGGAAAATTCCGGAGGTGTGTCAGGCGGACAGTCGTACTCCGAATTTCGCGTCAACCATATTTATGGTAGCCTGGTACTGGATGTGAAGCACAACCAGGTGTATGTAGAAAAGGTGAGCAGCAAAGTGAAAGAAATACGCCTTAACGGCCAATACAGCAATATGCAGCTTGGCCTTGACAGCAATTTTTCCTGCACGTTTTCCTTAAACCTGGAATATGCCGACCTCAAGTACACCGGTAATAATATCGACTTCGAAAAATCCATTAAAGAACCCGTGAAAAAGTACTACGAGGGCTCCATAGGTAGTGGCAGTAAAGCCTCCACACTTCGGGTAAACTCCAAGTATGGCGATTTGAAATTGAACAAAAAGCAGGATTGATCACAGGGAATCCCCCGCTAAAGGGGATTCACCTTGAACAGGTAGAACATATATTTCTTATAATTTTTAAAATTCTCTCCGGTACGCTGGCCGGTGAAGTGCTTGGTTTCGATCTTCTCGATCTTTTTCTTCAACTTCCACCTCAGAAAGCGGATTACTGACGGAAACCTGTCTTCGCCGAGCTTCCACAATGTTATCCAGGTAGGTTGCAACACATTTTGGTTGAAATCATTTACGATGTCAATCGTCGGCGCGGTCTCGGCGGTGATATCTTTTTCTACCAACGCCGTGATGGGGTAATCATTCTTGTAGCGCAGCCATTCTTCGTAATTGTGTCCGCCCCCCATTTTGCTTTTACCCTCGGGATCGTTTTTGAAAAAATCACACACCATGATATGCCCATTTTCATTCAACATTTCCATGGCCAGCGGAATGGATTGGTTCATAGGGATGTACTGGAAGCTTTCACTAAACAGCACCAGGTCGTATTTCTTCCGCCCCGCACCGTTATTTTTTATGTCTTCAAACTTGCAGTTGTAAAAGGCAGCGTCGCCGCCCACCAGGTTTTTGGCATACGCTGTGAGTATAGAACCCGGCGATACACAGTCTACCGAATAGC
>CAYUJK010000735.1:0-1555 GCA_964444895.1 uncultured Roseivirgaceae bacterium | reverse complement strand
AAAAATGACATTGTTTTGTTTCAGGGTGACTCCATCACCGATGCGGGCAGAAACCGGGAATCTACGGATTTTAACACTACGGGAATGCTGGGCTCGGGCTATGCCATGATAGCTGCGGCAGATATCCTCTACCGGAAGCCGGATTTTGACTTGAAATTTTACAATAAAGGGATCAGCGGAAACAAGGTGTACCAACTTGCAGAGCGGTGGGATGCCGAATGCCTGGAACTGAAACCCAACGTGCTGAGTATTTTAATTGGCGTGAACGACTACTGGCATTCCAGGCGCGACTATAAGGGCACTGCCCAAATCTACAGAAAAGATTATGAGGCTTTATTGCAAAGAACCAGAAAAAGCCTCCCGGATGCGAAACTAATCATTGGAGAACCTTTCGCTGTCAATGGCATCCAGGCAGTAGATGATACCTGGTACCCTGAATTTGATGAATACCGGGCTATTGCGAGGGATCTGGCAGATAGGTTTCAGGCTGTTTTCATTCCCTACCAGGATATTTTCGATGAAGCAGGCAAATTGGCCCCCGGTAGCTACTGGACCTACGATGGCGTACACCCGTCGCTGGCAGGGGCACAGTTGATGGCCGTGGCCTGGTTGAATGCCGTTCTATAAAGCAGCTGTAAATCCTGATTGACCTAATCAACCCAATTAAAACTCAATCAACCCTCCTACGCTAAGTTTCGGCGGGCAAGCAAATCACTAAATATATCCCAAATTACCTTTGCGGAAAGCTCCCGATAATGCCAGGGGCACTTCAATTTCTGCAAGCAGTACGTTGGCGCGGGCTTCTTCTGTTTTAGCGAGCATTTCCTGCTCCAGCGCCATCGCCATGGCTCTGCGCTCTTCTGCTTTGGCCTCGGCAATCCGCAGGTCGGCACTGGCCTGGTCTATTTGGAGTTCGGCACCTATGTTTTTGTCGATGTCAATATCAGCAATATCAATAGAAAGGATCTCGTAGGCTGTGCCCGCATCCAGGCCGTTGTTCAGCACTGTTTTAGAAATGTGATTGGGGTTTTCTAATACATCTTTATAGCTTTTCGAAGAACCGATGGTGGAGATTATTCCCTGGCCCACGCGGGCTATGATGGTCTCTTGCCCTGCGCCTCCCACTAATTGCCGGATATTGGCCCTCACCGTTACCCGTGCTACGGCCATCAATTGAATGCCATCTCCCGAGACACCCGAAACAGCAGGCACCACGATCACATAGGGCATCACCGACATCTGAACGGCCTTCAACACATCTCTTCCCGCCAGATCGATGGCGGTAGCCTGTTTGTAGTCGAGGTCAATATTAGCTTTGTCGGCCATGATCAGCGATTTGATCACCGACTTCACATTGCCTCCGGCCAGGTAGTGGGTTTCGAGTTGGTTAGTTGTAACGCCCGTTATTCCCGCCTTGGCGGCAATGATTTGTGATTCCACCATGAGCCCCGGCGGTACCTTCCGAAACCGCATAAGGGCTAATTCCAGTATATTGATTCTTACCCCCGAAAAGACGGCAGTAATCCAGAGGTTGATAGGAAAAAAATAGAGAAAG
>CAYUJK010000734.1:0-1565 GCA_964444895.1 uncultured Roseivirgaceae bacterium | reverse complement strand
GACCGAAGTGATTTAATCACCTGTCGGAATGTCGCGAGCGTGATGATCGGTTTCACAGCGTAAAATTTAGAGTTTGATAAAGGTCGTGTTAACACGACTTTTCTCCGGTCTTCGGTCTTCCGTCTCCGGTCTTTTTTTCTACAAAACTATTCCCTAACTTTGATTTTTGTAAGTACTAACAAAATTGTAGGGTACATACAAAAAAGTAAGATATGCGAAAACAAGCTTCTACGAACACGATAAACAAGCTGGCCCTTGAGGCCGATTGTGGCATGGCCTACACGATAGCCGTGATCAGTGGCCGGTGGAAGCTCAGCATCCTGGGCTTTTTGCTGGATGACGGGCTGCTGCGATACAGCGCACTGAAAAGAAAGGTAAAGGGGATATCCGAGCGTATGCTGATTGCTCAATTGAAGGAACTGGAATCGGATGGGCTCGTAGAAAGAATAGCGTATCCGGAAGTGCCGCCCCGGGTGGAATACCGCTTGACAGAAAAAGGTAATTCCCTCAAAGAGATTTTGGTGGCCATGTCGGAGTGGGGAGAGGGGAATAGGCGGCAGTAGGCAGCAGCAGGAAGCAGCGGCAGGAGGCAGTGAGGAAGAATAAGCGGCAGGAGGCAGCGGCATTAAGTGAGGGAATAGACGACAGTAGGCAGTAGCAAGAGGTAGCCCCCTATACGTCATCCCGAGTCAGGACATTTTTGCCAAAACGGACAAATTAGGATGACGTTTAGCGGCCACCACGCTGAAGGCGTGGAATGTTTATAGATAACCATTGAGCATTGTGGGTACGACCCCGACGGGGTCGAATCATTCCGATTGTCTATGAGCTATAAACGTTGGAATCCTTCGGATTCGAAAAGCACGGTATACGTCATCGGTAACCCGCCTGCGGCAGGCAGGGTTTTCGACCATAGGAGGAAACGGCGGCGATCTGGTGAATGGAAATGTCCGGTATCAATCTGCATTCAGTATTCCGTACGTCAGCCAACCCAATAACCTGTAACCAGTAACAAGAAACCAGTAACCATCGTCCACCTACAACAAATCAAAAATGAAAAAAACCAAGCCTGAAGAATATCCCATATTATCGTTTCATACGCCGGCGGACTTTGAAAACTGGCTGGCTGAAAACCACAACACGGTCAGGGGTATATGGCTGCGGCTATTTAAGAAGGACTCCGGAGAAGTTTCGGTGACCTACCTGGAAGCGCTGCATGAGGCCCTCTGTTACGGATGGATAGACGGGCAGGCCAAAAAACATGACGACCAATCGTGGATTCAAAAGTTCACCCCCCGCGGACCAAGAAGTATATGGTCAAAAAGGAATACCAAATTTGTGGAGGAACTCATTGCGCAGGGCAGAATGCAGCCGGCGGGTCTCGCAGAGGTCGAGCGCGCCAAAGCCGACGGCCGCTGGCAAAAAGCCTACGACTCGCCCAGCGAAATGACCATCCCCGACGAATTCATCAAGGCTGTGAACAAAAACAAGAAGGCCAAAGCTTTCTTTGAGACGCTGAATAAAACAAACCGGTATGCCATTGCCTGGAGGTTGCAAACCGCCAA
>CAYUJK010000733.1:0-1574 GCA_964444895.1 uncultured Roseivirgaceae bacterium | reverse complement strand
GCGTCGTACTTTGCGCCTACAAAAGATTCTTTTTCCCGGAGTGCGGGCGGGATGGCGTCTTTGTAAGGGTTTTTCAGTCGCCCCACAGCCACTTTGGGCCGGCCCTGTGCGTCTCTTTTCTTATCTAAGAATTGATCCAGGGGTGTTTCTACTACTCCGGCAGATACAGCCTCCAGCACCATCCACTGGTCCTCTTCGTTTCTGAAGGCTATTCCTACGTGGTTGAAATCAATGCCGTTTACTCCCTCCGTCACGGTATTGATTGCCTCGCAAAAATCCCCGCACTCTGATTGCTGAAAGAGAAGGTCGCCGTCCCTCAGTGAGAAAGTATCGGCCTGAGGAAACGCCTTGAGCGAAGCAGCCACTACCATGCAAACGATTAGCCCTGTTTTTGTCCTCATCTGTGAAATGTCGGAATTAGTCCATTGTCTTATCTGAAAAAGAATAGCTATTTCAGGTACTTGAAGTCATGCCCGTATTCCAGTTGAGTAAGAAACTCGTAAAACAACCGGATCACATTTTCCACATCTTCCTTGTTGGCCATCTCTACAGTGGTGTGCATGTATTTCAAAGGCACAGAAATCAGCGCGGTGGCTACACCCTCATTTGAGTAGGCGAAGGAGTCGGCGTCGGTGCCTGAAGAGCGTGACAGAGCGGCTCGCTGATAAGGAATATTGTTTTTTTCGGCTACGTCAAAAAGCATCTTGATCACATTGTGGTGAATGGCGGGAGCAAAGCTCAGCACGGGCCCCTTGCCGCATTTTTGTTCGCCCTGTTTCACCTTGTTGTAGCCAGGTGCGGTGGTATCGTGGGTGACGTCCGTTACAATGGCCACATTGGGCTTAATCCGCTGGGCGATCATTTGCGCTCCCCTGAGTCCAATTTCTTCCTGAACAGCATTAGTAACGTACAGCCCAAAGGGCAGCTTCACGTTGTTCTCTTTCAGCCGGCGTGCTACTTCTGCTATTACAAAGCCCCCAATGCGGTTATCCAGCGCTCTTCCGGCTAAGAATTTGCCGTTCAACTCCGTCAACTGATCGTCAAAGGTGACTACTGAACCTACTTTTACACCCATTTTCATCACTTCCTCGTCAGAAGAGGCGCCGCAGTCCAGCACTACGGTTTCTTCGTCCATTTTTCCTTCGTCTCTTTTATCGCGAACGTGAATAGCCGGCCATCCAAAAACCGCCGGCACCATTCCTTTCTCTCCATGTATTTTTACACGTTTCGAAGGTGCAATGACAAAATCAGACCCGCCGTTGCGAATCACGTAGATATAGCCTTCTTTGGAGATGTAGTTCACAAACCAGGAGATTTCATCGGAGTGGGCTTCGATCACCACTTTGTAATCCGAATCTGGGTTGATCACGCCCACTGCCGTTCCGTAAGTGTCGGTAAAATAGGTATCTACGTAGGGTTTGAGGTAATCGAGCCATATCTGCTGGCCAGATTGCTCAAAGCCTGTAGGAGATTCATTGTTTAAGTATTTGAAAAGGAAGTCCCTGCTTTTTTCGTCCATGATGATATTGTTTTGTGTCGCAAATCTACGCTTTAACGGGAGAAATGGAAATACC
>CAYUJK010000732.1:0-1579 GCA_964444895.1 uncultured Roseivirgaceae bacterium | reverse complement strand
GCGGGCTTATCTACCTCACTATTCCACTGGGTATCCAAACGGTAATCAACTTTCTTTTGGGAGGGCAGGTATCCGCGTCGCTGGTTATACTCATTTTGTTTGTCATTGGGGGCGTAGCGATAAGTGGATGGTTTCAGATCATGCAGTTGTGGCTAATTGAGCACCTAGAGCAAAGTATTTTTACCAAAGCCTCGTTGGAGTTTGCGTTTAGAATACCGCGGTTACAACTGGATGCTATTCACAACGAATACCTGCCAGAGCTGGTAAACCGTTTTTTTGATATTCTTTCCATCCAAAAAGGATTGTCAAAGCTGCTCATCGACTTTTCAATAGCCTCATTGCAAATAGTATTTGGGCTGTTGCTGCTTTGCTTCTATCACCCGCTTTTCATTGCACTGGGAGCTGCTATTTTGTTTGTGGTATACCTGATCTTTCGGTATTCCGGTCCAACGGGATTGGAGACCAGCCTGAAGGAGTCGAAAGCCAAATACGAGGTTGTGCATTGGCTGGAAGAAGTTGCCCGCACGCTCAATACGTTCAAGCTTGCCGGTGGTTCATCGTTGCCCATGAGTAATACCGACACGCTTGTTTCCGAATACCTCACTCACCGGAAAAAGCACTTCAAGATACTGGTGTCCCAGTTTCTCAACATGGTGATGTTCAAAGTAGTGGTAATAGGCGGGGTACTGATTTTGGGCAGCTACCTCGTGCTTACTGAGCAGATCAATATCGGCCAGTTCGTAGCCTCAGAGATCATTATCATCATGGTCATCGTCTCCATCGAAAAACTCATTCTAAACATGGATACGGTGTACGATGTGCTTACAGCGCTTGAAAAAGTGGGTACGGTCACTGACTTCCCCATTGAGAAAGAGCAGGGAATGGAGATGTCGCGCACCGAAAAGGGACTGAAGGTGTCATACAAGCGGGTTTCCTTTGTATATCCGGGGAGTGAAAAGCAATCCCTGAACAACCTTAATCTCGATATTAGCAGTGGCGAGAAGGTTTGTGTTTCGGGCTTTAATGGTTCTGGAAAAACAACCCTGCTAAAGATCACCGCAGGCCTTTATGAGGGCTACGAAGGCAGCATTCTTTTTGACGAAATCCCCCTCAGGAATATAAAAACCAGTAGTCTGCGGGCACTAATCGGTGATTGCCTTTTTGAAGAGAGCTTGTTTGAAGGCACCCTTTATGACAACATCACTCTCGGTAGACCGGGTATCTCATTGGAACAGGTAAAAGAGGCAGTTGAAGCCGTACAACTGAGCCAATTCCTGGAAATGAATAAGGAAGGGTACTTTCTGCTGGTAAACCCCGAAGGAAAGCGCTTGCCAGACAGCGTGATCGTGAAAATCATCCTGGCAAGATCCATAGTCTCCAGGCCTTCGCTGGTACTGCTTACCGACTCGCTCATGGTGCTGGAAAGCGAAGAAAGAAAGAAGATCATCAACTACTTTACCGATAAGCGGCATTCGTGGACACTCCTGATGATTTCCAACAGCCAGGATACCGTAAGAAAATGTGATCGTATAATATTACTGCAAAATGGCGAGATTATCGAAAATGAGCCTGTGAGCAC
>CAYUJK010000731.1:0-1579 GCA_964444895.1 uncultured Roseivirgaceae bacterium | reverse complement strand
CTTTCACATGTCCAAGTGCTATCATGGCCGCGGTGGAGATCATATTGAGCACCAGCTTCTGCGCTGTACCAGCTTTCATACGGGTACTGCCTGTTATGAATTCCGGACCTACGGCCACCTCCACGGAATGGCGTGCTGCCTCGGCCAATGCGCTGCCGGGATTGCAGGTAACGCCCCCCGTGAGCATTCCAAAAGCATTCGCACGGGTGATAGCGCCTACCACATAGGGTGTGTTACCGGAGGCGGCAAGCCCTATCAGCACGTCGCCAGTGGTAGGGTCAAAGACCTTCAAATCTTTCCATCCTTGTTCTTCATCGTCCTCAGCAAATTCCACGGCCTTGCGAATGGCGCCATCACCCCCGGCAATTACCGCAATAACCCTGTCGTGGGCTACGCCAAATGTAGGGGGGCACTCCGACGCATCTACTATTCCCAGCCTGCCGCTTGTACCTGCACCAATATAAAAAAGACGTCCGCCAGCTTTCATTTTTTCAATGACATGGCTTATCAGTTCTTCAATTTGTGGCAGCGCTGCCTTCACAGCCAGGGGTACTTTTTGATCCTCGCGGTTGATTGCCTCAAGCATGGCTCGCAGCGGCATCTTTTCGAGATGACGGTGGGGTGAATCCGATTCCGTTAAAAACTCTGCCATAGGCGGTTCAGTTAGTTCCTAAATGATACAAAGTGAGGCCCGCCACGGGACTTTGCGCGATGTTTCCGACCTTGATGTTTTTTTCCTTGCATACCCGGTGAAGTATGTCGGAAAAATGAAAGGCCACCGAACCGCAGAAATGTGCTGCACACGTCTTATGCTCTGGATAAGGCAGGATATAATCGTTACAAAACGCTGAAAAAGAATCGCTTATGATCTTATAAACCTGCGGGTCATTTTTGTATCGATGAATAAAAGGCGCATAGGAAGCCAGGTACCGGCTGGGATAAGTTTCGGTGCGAAGCGAATGCAGTATCTGATCCAGATCTACGGGAAATTCCTGGTAAAATGCCGTGACAATTGGCTTTGGGAGTTTGCTTTTGAGCACTTCAGCCAGAAATAACTTTCCCAGGTGAGCGCCGCTGCCTTCATCCCCCAGGAGATAGCCGAGAGAGGGTACTTTCACCTCCATTTCCCGCCCATCGTAGTAGCACGAAGAGGAGCCCGTCCCTAAAATACTGGCTATGCCTGGCGTGCTTCCGCACAATGCCCTGGCTACCGCAAAGAAATCTGTATGAACCTCTACCGTCTTAGCCCCAAACTGCGATAGAGACCGTTTTACTGTTTCCTTTTTTTCTGCCGATGCACATCCTGTCCCATAAAAGAATATTTCATCTGCCTTCGGCGGAAGAATTTTCTTCTCCACAGCCGCGGCAATCTTCCCGGCTATCTGACTTTCATTTTCGTACTGCGGACTTATTCCCTCTGTGAAAGCCTGCGCTATATCTTCTTTACTCCTGACTATCCTCCACTCCGTTTTGGTGGCGCCACTATCTGCTATAAGTATCATGCTGTTTATTAAAAAAGTATGCGCCAAACTACGAAATTGTAAGCTCGTTGGAATAGTTTAGGAGCAAAAAATAATGA
>CAYUJK010000730.1:0-1580 GCA_964444895.1 uncultured Roseivirgaceae bacterium | reverse complement strand
CTTTCACATGTCCAAGTGCTATCATGGCCGCGGTGGAGATCATATTGAGCACCAGTTTCTGCGCCGTGCCAGCTTTCATACGGGTACTTCCTGTTATAAATTCCGGACCTACAGCCACCTCCACAGAATGGCGTGCCGCCTCTGCCAATGCGCTGCCGGGATTGCAGGTAACGCCTCCCGTGAGCATTCCATAAGCATTCGCACGGGTAATAGCGCCTACCACATAGGGTGTGTTGCCGGAGGCGGCAAGCCCTATCAGCACGTCACCAGTGGTAGGGTCAAAGGCCTTCAAATCTTTCCACCCTTGTTCTTCATCGTCCTCAGCAAACTCGACTGCCTTGCGAATGGCGCCATCACCCCCGGCAATTACCGCAATAACCCTGTCGTGGGCTACGCCAAATGTAGGGGGGCACTCCGACGCATCTACTATTCCCAGCCTGCCGCTTGTACCTGCACCAATATAAAAAAGACGTCCGCCAGCTTTCATTTTTTCAATGACATGGCTTATCAGTTCTTCAATTTGTGGCAGCGCTGCCTTCACAGCCAGGGGTACTTTTTGATCCTCGCGGTTGATCGCCTCAAGCATGGCTCGCAGCGGCATCTTTTCCAGATGACGATGGGGTGACTCCGATTCTGTTAAAAACTCTGCCATCGATCGATCAGTTGGTTCCTAAATGATACAAAGTGAGGTCCGCCACGGGACTTTGCGCGATGTTTCCGACCTTGATGTTTTTTTCCTTGCAAACCCGGTGAAGTATGTCGGAAAAATGAAAGGCTACCGAACCACAGAAATGCGCCGCACAAGCCTTATGCTCTGCATAGGGCAGGATATAATCGTCACAAAACGCTGAAAAAGAGTCGCTTATGATCTTATAAACCTGCGGGTCATTTTTGTATCGATGAATAAAAGGCGCATAGGAAGCCAGGTACCGGCTGGGATAAGTTTCGGTGCGAAGCGAATGCAGTATCTGATCCAGATCTACGGGAAATTCCTGGTAAAATGCCGTGACAATTGGCTTTGGGAGTTTGCTTTTGAGCACTTCAGCCAGAAATAACTTTCCCAGGTGAGCGCCGCTGCCTTCATCCCCCAGGAGATAGCCGAGAGAGGGTACTTTCACCTCCATTTCCCGCCCATCGTAGTAGCACGAAGAGGAGCCCGTCCCTAAAATACTGGCTATGCCTGGCGTGCTTCCGCACAATGCCCGGGCTACTGCAAAGAAATCTGTATGAACCTCTACCGTAGCAGCCCCAAACTGCGAAAGAGCCCGCTTTACTGTTTCCTTTTTTTCGGCCGATGCACATCCTGTCCCATAAAAGAATATTTCATCTGCCTGCGACGGAAGAATTTTCTTCTCCACAGCCGCGGCAATCTTCCCGGCTATCTGATTTTCATTTTCGTACTGCGGGCTTATTCCCTCTGTGAAAGCCTGTACTATTTCATCGTTACTCTTGACTATCCTCCACTCTGTTTTGGTGGCGCCGCTATCTGCTATAAGTATCATGCTGTTTATTAAAAAAAGTATGTGCCAAACTACGAAATTGTAAGCTCGTTGGAATAGTTTAGGAGCAAAAAATAATGA
>CAYUJK010000729.1:0-1580 GCA_964444895.1 uncultured Roseivirgaceae bacterium | reverse complement strand
GTGGTCAAAAACCTTTTTACTACCGTACTCAAAGACCGGCCCGGAAAGCTGGAAGTATTGGGCATAGTGCGGCTTAGCAACCTGGATTACGGGATGTTGGGTGCTTTCATACCGTCTGATACCACTGCCACCGAGTCAATGGAACAAGTGCCTGAGCCGAAAGAAACCCCTGTTTCGGGTGAGAAATGGGATGGTAAATACGAAATCAAGGGTAAGTTGTTTGTAAATAGCCTGAAATATAACAATGCGATGGTCGCGGATATTTCTACCTTGTTCAATATCCAGGATTCGCTCTACATCATTGATCAGCTGAAATTCCATGCTTTTGAAGGTAGTATGAATAGTTCGGCCAGGGTAGAATTCAAACCGAATGGAGAAACCCATATTTATTTGAAAAACCAAACGGATCGAATGAATGTCCGAACCTTACTCCGCGATATGGACAACTTCGATCTGGAAGATCTTACTTATGAAAATATCAGCGGGATTATTTCTACGGAAGAGTTAGACGCGGTAGTGAAAGTAATCGGTGATTCCATTCTGCTGTCGAGTATTCAATTGGAGGGCGACGTCAAGTTGGAAGGAGGAGGAGTGTATAACTACGGACCAGTGGAGGCGTTGGCATCAAGCATTCCGGGTGTTGATCGTTTAGATACGCTGATGCTTCGAACGGTTAACAGCCACGTTTTTATTTTGCAGAGTGCCGTTTTTGTGCCAAGGACGTACATAGTCAGCAACGTCATGGACATTTCCGCGTTTGGCATGCAGAGTTTTGGTGAGGATTATAATTACCTCCTGGAGGTGTACCTCCGCGATGTGGTAAGAGGTAAATCAAAAAAGGTAAGGAGAAGGCAGGCGGCACAAGGTGACGAAGTGGTGGAGAGAAACAAGAAGCCGCTCTCTGTTAAATCCTATAGCCTTGACGGAAAATACCGCAGTGGGCTTGCTACCAAAGATGAAAAAGTGCAAATGACTAATGCCATTAAAGCGAGAGAAGCCTGGCTTAAGCTGAGATTTAATCCGAAGATCGTTAACTACCGCACTGGCGTGGAGGAAAGCCTTGGCGCTCAATAATTCTGCGCCGAACGGCAATATTTTTTTGAATTTTTCTTTATGGTAATCGGCAGAGAAATATGAGTTCCGACTGCATTTTTGCTTCATGTAAGTATGACCCAAGAGTTAAGAAAAATTACCATCACGTATTTCTATATTTGGAATGAAATTGGCGGGTACGTCGTTTTATGATAGTCAAGTATAATAAATTACATACAGATGAAATCGCCATGTAAAAGTGTTCTGACCCAACGGGATGATCAAAAGGCGATTCCATGTGTTCCTTTAAAAACAGACAAAATTTAAACACATGAAAAAGTTCAAGACATTCGGATTGATGTTTATAGTGGCGTTAGCGCCGCTGGTTTTCTCAAATTGTGATAAGGAAGAAGAGGAATCTTGTGTAGCGGAAGAGATTTGTAGTCAGTTGGTCACGTCATGCTGCGGTTCGTCCTCCTGTGTTTATAAATACAATGGGAAGGATTACGATGCGGAAACCGAGCAAGACGAGTTGGCCGATGATTTGG
>CAYUJK010000728.1:0-1588 GCA_964444895.1 uncultured Roseivirgaceae bacterium | reverse complement strand
GAAGGCAAGCGAATGCAGGATATATGGGAATTTAAAGACCCTCAATATCCATCATACCCTACCGAAAAAAATGATGCTTTGCTTGACCTGATCATCAAAACCTCATCTAACCCGGGTAGCGTCGTACTGGACTGTTTTTGTGGCTCAGGAACCACGTTAAAAGCGGCGCACCTTAATGGTAGAAAATGGGTTGGCATTGATCAGTCCGAACAAGCAATCAAAGCCACTACAGATAAACTCCGTGCCATTCAGGGCGATTTATTCGTAGACAAGCCTGATTTCGAATATGCCGAAATAGAGGAAAGTAAAAAGAAACTGTTGGCATAAGACAGCTGCTGTTCATGCTATTCTGAGTGTTTGGTCACAGGCACACTGCAACAGTAGATTGATAAATAGGTCTCGTGGAAAAATTCAATCCAAATCCCCCCCAATCCCCCGTACTTGAACTTCACCACCCCCGATGGAAGGCCAAAGGCATCCGCCTTTCGGTAAAGCGCGATGACTTACTTGACCCCTTGATCTCCGGCAATAAGTACCGAAAGCTGAAGTACAATCTCCAGGAAGCAGCGGCCCAAGGCCATCACACACTTCTTACCTTCGGAGGTGCTTTTTCCAACCATATCCATGCTACGGCAGCGGCGGGCAAAAAGCACGGTTTCAAAACTATCGGCATCGTTCGTGGAGAGCGCACCGAGCCGCTGAATCCCACCCTACGCGATGCGGAAGCCATGGGCATGAAAATCCACTATGTGGACAGAACTGCCTACCGGCAGAAGCAATCCCCGGAATTCCTGGAACAGCTGGCACAGCAGTTTGGTGCTTTTTACCTCATTCCCGAAGGGGGCTCAAATGTGCTGGCCGTGAGAGGTTGCGAGGAGATCATCAGCGAATTGGAAGAGAGCTACACGCACGTATGCTGTAGCTGCGGCACAGGCGCTACACTGGCCGGGATTATCTGTGGGCTCCAGGGCGCAGGAATGGCGATCGGCTTTCTCGCACTAAAAGGCGGTAGCTTTCTGCGCGAAGAAGTCGACCGTCTCTTATCGGATCGTACGCAGAGTAGGTCGTTGGAAAACTGGGAGTTGATCACAGCCTATCACTTTGGCGGCTACGCCAAATTCACTGCAGAATTAATTCAATTTATGCATGATTTCCGAAACTACCACAGCATCCTCCTTGATCCCGTGTACACCGGAAAAATGTTCTACGGCATCTACGACCTGATAGCAAAGGGCCACTTCCCTCCCGGCTCAAACATCCTTGCCCTTCACACAGGTGGCCTGCAGGGCATACACGGCTTCAATGAGCGCTTTGGCGTAAATTTACCTGCTCCCTGAGCTGCCTATAGTTTGCTATTTCTTTATCCAGGCCCAAGTCCTTTTCCAGCTTAGCTCTTTCTTCATCTTTAGAACAGATATTCCGCCAATGACTATGGCCGTGCCGATCAGCTGATAAACAGTGATGACCTCCTGAATGAAAATAACTGCCAGAATGATAGTAGACACGGGTCCGAGACTCCCCACAATGGCAAAATTGGAAGAGCCCATTTTCTTAATTGCCTCCGACACCAGAAATGAGGGAATGATCG
>CAYUJK010000727.1:0-1593 GCA_964444895.1 uncultured Roseivirgaceae bacterium | reverse complement strand
GGATAGTGATGAACAACAATGGTGAAGAAATTTTTAATTTCGGCAAGCACAAAGGCAAGCGGGTGATAGATGTCTTTGAAGAGGAACCCGCATACTACGACTGGATGATCAAGAACGATTTTCCGCTGGATACAAAAAGAAGGTTGACGGAAATAAAGCTCAAAAAATTTAATATGGGATAGCGCGGGTCGTTGACACTATGAGTTAATGTTTTATCAAAAAAATTAATATGATGATTGCTACTTATTTGAATACCAAAACCATCCTATTATTACTGCTGGCGCCTTTACTGGCTTTTTCTCTGGCTTCCTGCGGCGATGACGACGGAGGGCCCACGGGCGAAGACGAGCTGATTCCCGATGCCGTACTTCGCAATGCCATCCTCGTGGAGCTGGAAAAAACATCCGGCCCACTCACTGAAGCAGATCTGCTTGCTGTGACCGAACTGGATGTTCGGGATCTGCCGGTAATTACCATTGAGGGGATTGAAAAAATGACCAACCTGGAACACCTGAACCTTCACGGAACGCAGGTGACAGATGCCTCTCCTGTGGCCGGGCTTACCAAACTAAAATACCTGCGCTTCAGCTCTACCAATGTGAGCGACATCAGCGCTGTAGCTAACCTCACCAACCTGGAGTATTTCAATATCAATGGGCAGGAAAACATTACCGATATTTCGCCGCTGGCAAATGCTACTGAACTGCGGGAGTTGATACTTCGCGATGTTCCGCTCGGCAATGCCGGCATGAATACCCTGGCCAATTTCACCAAACTTTACCGCCTCAACTTGCGGAACACCGGCGTCACTGACCTTTCTGTATTGGGTGAGCTGATGAGCGAAGGCGCACTCCAGGACAATGATGGCGCCGGTATAGAAGCCGAAATCGACCTGCAGGAACTTGTTATTCCCAACACTGCCGGAAATGACGGATGGGCGCCGATAAGACCTTATTACAACAATATCTCGTTCAGAAATCCGGAGACGCTCCCGGCGCCTGAAGGCTAAACGACAAGCAGATTCTTAAACCGTTTTTTCTGTGATACCGGAATCTATTGCGTGGCTGAAACAACGGTCACGCTTTTTGCTTTCTGCTCCCGCCAATAAGCGGGAAGAAAAATAATCAACGAGAGCGGTAGGGTAAACACCAGCGAAAGCCCCTTTCGTACTATTTTGCTTTCGAAGGACTCTGCGAGAAACCCGTCGATAATCAACTGCTGGTAAAACGGAATAAAGACAAACAACACCAGCGTTTGAAAAGTGAAAACATAAAGCGAATGACGGCCCAATAGCCGGAGCCAGGAATTCTTCCCTAACTGCTCATAGCGACGAAAAACAAAAGTAATTACATAGGCAAGTGCCAGGAAATTAATTATCCTCACAAGTCCGATGGTACTTTTGCCAAATAGTATACCGCTCAACTCCTCAGGAACCACCGGCCATCCGGTACGCTTGCAAACGAACAAAACGAGCAACAGCACGAGCGAGAGAAAGAAAAGCGGTGTGCGGCGCTTGAATGAATCCAGTTTCCCACGAACCTCCAGCACGCCCAGCGCAAATCCTGAGAAAAACAAAAACTGCCACCCCAGCAC
>CAYUJK010000726.1:0-1594 GCA_964444895.1 uncultured Roseivirgaceae bacterium | reverse complement strand
TCGCCGGAGGCTTCCGATGAATTGCCCGATCCCGATATTCAACAGCCTACCCAAAAAAAGAAAATCATCAAAGATGGAAGGATGGGCTTGAACGTGGCACATTTGGACAAAACCAAAGGCCGGATCGATTCATTGGTAAAGGCGTACGGGGGGTATTATGAGAATGAGAATTTTGGGAAATCGGACTATGAAAAATATTATGACCTTCGGATCAGGGTACCCAATGGCCGTTTCGAGGCGTTGATTGCCGGGGTAGAATCGGGCGAGCAAGAGGTTGTGTACAAAGAAATCGATGCCCGGGATGTGACCGACCAGTTTATTGACCTGGAAACGCGCCTTGAGAACAAGCGGAACTACCTGACCCGCTACCGGGAGCTGCTGAAAAAAGCAGGTACCGTAAAAGAAATCCTCGAAATAGAAGAAAAAATACGGGGTTTGGAAGAAGAGATTGAAAGTACCGAAGGACGGCTTAAGTACTTGTCAGATCTCGTGGCCTACAGCGTGTTGAACCTGCGCATTACCACTGAAATGGCCTACAAATACCGGCCAGCCAGAAGGGACAGTTTTTCCGAGCAGCTTAAGCAGTCGCTTTCCAAAGGGTGGTATGGTTTTGTAGATTTTCTCCTGTTGATGATCAAAATATGGCCGTTCTGGATTCTGGTGGTTGTGGCGTTCGTTATTTATAAAAAGGTAAAAAAGCGGAAGTAAAAGTCCTTTAAAAAAGCTCCTATCTACAGGGTAATAAGAATATAACAGCAGGGAAGGCTGAATTGCCGTATTTAGTAGCTGGCTAAGAACTTTACTGAACACAGAATACCTAATTTTTTTCTCAACACAAAGTCTAATCTCCTAATTGAAAAAGGTGCTCATGAGAGAAGCAAAGAGTATGTTGATCGATTACATGAAATCTGTTGCGCATGTGCCGTCGGAACTGGAAGAGCAGTTCTCAGCCCTCCTGTCGCGGAAATCCGTAGCGAAAGGCGATAATTTCATTAACGAAGGGCAGTTTCCGAAATCCATTGGCTTCGTAAACAAAGGGCTTTTTCGCTATTATTATGTAGATAGGAATGGGGTGGAATACACCAAGAGCTTTTTTGACAAAGGGGTGGTGATTAGCTCGTACAGCGCTATCCTGGAAAACAGGCCCTCGTATTTCACCATACAGGCCCTGGAAGATTCTGAAATTGAAGTTGTTCCCTATCGTGAATTCCACCAACTGTTTTCTGAACATCACTGCTGGCACGAATTTTTGATAGCATTGCTCCAAAAGGCATATTTGATTAAAGAAACGCGGGAACGCGAGTTTTTACTCCTGGATGCCGAACAGCGTTATAAGGCTTTTCTGCACCGGTTTCCCACCCTCGAAAAGCGAGTACCTCAGCATATAATTGCCTCTTATCTTGGCATAGCACCGGAGTCCCTGAGCCGGGTGCGAAAAAAGGCAGGCCTCTTAACCCGAAAAATTCACGGAATTTTTCGCCCTTCGGGCCGAAACCGCACAAAACACTGACTGTCAGTAATATACTTTCCAATTTAGCGTTCTGCCCAATTTAGTTTATTCCTCAGAATTGAGGAACGGTATTTTGTGCTTATC
>CAYUJK010000725.1:0-1596 GCA_964444895.1 uncultured Roseivirgaceae bacterium | reverse complement strand
ACCCTTTTCTACATCATTTTGGCAAAAGGACAGTGGGTGGAATATTATCTTCCTGTTTTCATTGCTGTAACGTGCGTCAACATACCATACGGCGTAAGCTTGATTTTATCAAAAGCGTCTGAGCGGATTTGGTTGAGGGTGGCCGGTATATTCATCACGTTTATAAGCCTGACATTGCTGACGGTATTTTGGTTATTCAGCTCTCAGTACATTCAGCATGGCGCATTGGAGTCGGTAAATAAATCGTTGTACATATTGACAAGCCTGGTGCCAGTGCTTTTTATCTTCAATTTTTGGCAAGAGCTGAAAGTAGCTGGGAAAGAGAGTGCCAATGAACCTATAAAGAAACAAGTGTTAATCCCATTTGGCGCAGTAGCGTTGCTTATCTCGGCATTTATGTTGTATCAAGGGTCTCAGTTGATGTTGGAAAGCGGCAGTTTTTATCAATCTTCCTGTGATTTTTCGGCCTACCAGGACACCAAGCTTGAACCCAAAACCTATGACTCCCTGCTTATTCGAAATGACGTTTTGCCAATAGATCGAAAGCTAAGCACACCTCATCCGTCCAAAGAGGCAAAAGCCCTTTACCAATACCTGCTCGATGTATATGGGAAGAAGATATTATCAGGACAAATGTGGGCGCCGTGGGGGTTTGATGAATTGCAATATATTCGGAACAAAACCGGTAAGGAACCGGCGCTCAGAGGCATTGATTTCATCCACCAGCGAGACAATGAAGCAGAGGTAAAAAATGCGATAGAGTGGTGGGATAGCGGGGGTATCCCTACGATCATGTGGCATTGGGGAGCGCCGGGCGTGGGAGAAGGCTATGAAAACAGTAAAGAAAAGATTGATATCGATAAGTGTTTTGTGAAGGGCACAAAAGAGTATACAGCATTTTGGGCGGAGCTCGAAGCCAAGGCAGATTTGCTGGAGAAAATTCAGGATGCGAAGGTGCCGGTATTGTGGCGACCGTTTCATGAACTGAATGGCCACTGGTTTTGGTATGGCAAGCAAGGCCCGGATCGGTTTAAAAAGCTATGGATCACCATGTACGACTATTTCGTCCACGAGCGAGGCCTGAACAACCTTATTTGGGTGCTTTGCTATGCAAACTACCCGGAAGGCGACTGGTTTCCAGGCGACCAATACGTGGACATAGCCGGCACTGACACCTACGACGGATGTGAAGAGCCTCATCAAGGACTATACCGGAGAATTCAGGAAATAGTGCGAGAGAAACCCATGCCGATCACCTATCACGAATGCGGAGTGCCGCCAAATCCTGAGCGATGCCTTGAAGAAGAGGCCATGTGGCTATGGTGGATGGAGTGGCACACTGACCACTTAAAGAAAGTTGATGTTAACTACTTAAATTTTGTGTATCAACACGAACTGGTCATTACCAAGGATGAGGTTCCCGATATCATGAAGATGTATGGGGAATAAATTTTATGCTGGTAAGTCTCCGTGCAAATCCCGAATATGCTTGAGATAGGGATGTAAAGAAACATCATTCTGGTTTACTCTGCTCTCTTCCATTCGCAATTTTTTCACGCGCTGCTTCCTTGTCTTCCCTGTCAGCTTCCATTTTGC
>CAYUJK010000724.1:0-1598 GCA_964444895.1 uncultured Roseivirgaceae bacterium | reverse complement strand
CGGGCCAGCTATTTTGCGCTGATTCAATACCTGGTAAATAATGGCTATGCCGTGTTGGCGGTAAACAACCGGGGCAGCAGTGGGTATGGCAAGACGTTCTTCAAGATGGACGATAAAAACCACGGCGACAAAGACCTGAAAGACTGCATTGCCGGAAAAAAATTCCTGGAATCCACCGGTGTGATTGACATGGAAAAAGTCGGAATCCTGGGCGGCTCGTATGGCGGGTATGTGACCATGGCAGCGCTTACTTTTGCTCCAGAAGAGTTTGCCGTAGGCGTAAACATCTTTGGCGTCACCAACTGGCTACGTACGCTAAAGAGCATCCCGCCCTATTGGGAGTCTTTCCGAAAAGCACTGTACGACGAAATGGGCGACCCTTTCACCGAAGACAGCGTGAGGCTCTACAACATTTCGCCGCTATTTCACGCACAAAATGTGACCAAACCACTGATGGTGCTACAGGGGGCCAATGATGTGCGGGTATTGCAGGTAGAATCTGACGAAATCGTAGAGGCCGTCAAAGCCAACAATGTGCCTGTGGAATACGTGATTTTTGACGATGAAGGGCACGGCTTCCGCAAAAAAGAAAATGAAATAGAAGGTTATGGCAAAATCAAGGAATTCCTGGACAAACACCTGAAAGGAGGAATGGAGCCGGTGTAAAACAGCATTCGGTTGACAATAAAAAAATCGGCTAAACACTTGATGCGATAAATAATCTTGTGTTTAGCCGATTTTTGTTCTACTCAAAGCATGGCATGCTACTTACCCAACCATTCCACGCTCTTTTTGATAAACTCGGTAAGCCCGGCGCCTTTCAGCATATTTTGCGAAAGCAGGGCCAGCTCGTAGGCTTGCTTGGCCAGCTCTTTTTGCTGGGCTTCGTCTTCCGTTTTCAGGATTTTGCCAACCAGCGAGTGATTGCCGTTGACCACAATATTGAGGTTTAGCGGCAACGAGCCAAACATCATGGGGCCGCCACCTACTTTCTGCATATCCTGCATACGGCGCATAAATTCATTTTGAGTGATAGTCACCGGCAATTCATCGGTAGAAAGTGGCTCTATGGAAATAGTGTGCCCTTTGTCGTTGACCACCTCTTCGAAGAGCTTTTTCAATTTCTCTTCCTCTTCCTTGCTCAGCACGCTTTCTTTCTTCTCGTCTTTCTCTACCAACTTATCTACGATGTCGGCATCCACGCGCTTCCAGGCTGTTTTCTCCAGCTTCATCTCCATCGTGTTGATGAAGTGGCTATCCAGCGGTCCTTCCAGCTTCAGCACCTCGTATCCCACTTTTTTGGCCGACTGAATGTACGAATCCTGCTTTTCAGGATCGGAAGCGTAGATGTGCACTACTGACTGATTCTTATCTGTCTGGTTGGCTTTTACCTGCTCACTGTATTCGTTAAAAGTGTAAAATTTGCCGTCAGTGCTTTCCAAAAGCACAAAGTCCTTGGCCTTTTCATAAAACTTCTCTTCGCTAATGATGCCGTATTTCACAAATACATTCAGACTCTCCCACTTACTTTCGAAAGCTTTCCTGTCCTTTTTGAATAATTCCTGGAGCTTATCGGCTACTTTTTTGGTAATGTGGGC
>CAYUJK010000723.1:0-1603 GCA_964444895.1 uncultured Roseivirgaceae bacterium | reverse complement strand
ATGAAATCAACTTCTACCCTATTACTCCTCTTGACTACTATGTGGTCATTTGCTCAGGAAGAATATAAAAATGGGCCCAACTCCAATCGCTACGAAGGGATTCCAAAAGGGACGGTCACCCAACACACCTGGGAAAGCAAAATTTACGACAATACGATCAGAGACTACTATGTTTATGTTCCCGCGCAATACGACAGCTCCGTACCGGCGGCCCTCATGGTGTTTCAGGATGGGCATACCTACGTGAAAGAAGACGGCGACTTCCGGGTACCGGTCGTATTTGACAACCTGATCAGCCAGGAGAAAATGCCTGTGACCATAGGACTGTTCATCAATCCGGGACACGACAAAAATGCGGCTCCTGCTGAGAGTCCCTGGCGGGTCACCAACCGGAGCATAGAATATGACGAGGTGTCCGATACCTACGGCAGGTTCCTGGCAGAAGAGCTGATACCCGAGCTGAAAAAGAAGTATAACATTTCCGACGATCCCACTCTCCGGGCGATCTGCGGAATTTCCTCCGGCGGAATATGTGCCTTCACGGCGGCCTGGTTTCACCCTGATAAATTCCACCGGGTGCTCAGCCATATCGGGAGCTTCACCGACATCCGCGGTGGGCACAACTATCCGCCTATGATTCGAAAAAGCGACCGAAAAGAGATAAAAGTATTCCTGCAGGATGGCAACAATGACCTCGACAATCAGTTTGGCAACTGGTGGCTGGCCAACCTGCAAATGGAGGCCGCCCTGAAGTACAAAGGGTACGACTACAAATTTGTGGGCGGCACAGGAGAACATAACGGACGGCACGGAGGCGCTATATTGCCGGAATCGCTGGAGTGGCTGTGGGCTGATGCCGTGCCGGAAAGGGTAGGGGCGGGTGTGTATCGTTTCCCCGCACAGCCGAAAGACAGCCTACTTATGAAAGGCGAGACGGCCCACTTTGCCGAGATGGAATGGAAAACGGTGAAGCTGAAAGAAAGTATGCCTGCGACACAAATCTACCAGACCGACCGCGAGCAGATCATCATTGTGAAGGAAGGTTCCGTGAACGTTACACTGAACAAAAAAAGCCAAACTATAGGACCGAACAGCGTGGTGGTACTAATGCCCGGCGACAAGGCCTTGTTGAAAAGCGCCACCTCGACGACCAGCTACCAAACCATGAGCTATGTCTCTAAAAAGCCTATGGACTTAAAGCGCGGAAAAAAGGACGGGGGCTCTATTGTCATCGATTTTGAAAAACTGGAATACAAGGAGCATGATCGCGGCGGCATTCGTAACTACTTCCACAGGGCTACGGCCATGTGCCCCTACTACGAAATGCACGTGACCAACCTAAACCCGGGCATCAAAAGCCACGAGCCTCACACCCACCAGACTGCGGAGATCGTGTTGATGATCGAGGGCGATACAGAGATGGAAATTGGCAATGGACTTTACAGTGCTCGCGCTGGTGATATTTATTTTCTCCCTTCTAACGTGCCTCATGCCATCAAAAACACAGGAGACAAGCAATGCATGTACTTTGCCTTTCAATGGGAGTAAGGGCGTTAGCCTTTGTTTTCGAAAGTAAAAACACAAAAAGCACAGTGCCTAAGTA
>CAYUJK010000722.1:0-1604 GCA_964444895.1 uncultured Roseivirgaceae bacterium | reverse complement strand
GAGGCAAAATCGTCCGGGCCTTCCACAGTTTTTACATTGTACTTCCGGTAGTCACTTTTGGCTGGCCGCCCTCTCTTAAAACAAACCATGGAAGCCACGGGATTTGACCCTTGCAGGTTAGAATTGTCAAAACATTCAATGTGGTCGGGAAGTGTCTTTAGCTGCAAGTCTTCCTGCAACTTTTGCAGTACTCGTTTTTCCCGGTAATAGTCGGGGTCGTTTTTCTGAAGCTTCTCTTTTTTGAAATAGAGTGCATTTTTTATGGCCAGGTCTACCAGCTTCTTCTTATCGCCAATTTTGGGTACGCGGCATTCCACTCCCAAATCATAGTCTACTTCAATATTCGAGAGTATTTCCTTTGTTTCACTTTTGAATTTATCGCGGATATCAAAGATGATTTGCGAATATATTTCCTCCGCGTCTTCTTCCAGTTTCTTCTTCACTTCCAGCGTTTGGCTGATGATGATGGCGCCGTTCAGTACTTGCAGGTAATTCACGTACACGCTCGACGTGTCTTTTACAAAGCCAAAAACGTCTACCTCCGAAATATTGGGGTTTACAATCACCGATTTGGTTTGGAATTTCTCCACCAGCTCCAGTTTCTCTTTTACCTCCTGTGCTTTTTCAAACTCCAATGCTTCGGCATGGCGGTTCATTTTATTCTTAAAATAGTGCTTTACCGGCGACAGGTTTCCTTTTAGAATGTTTTCCGCTTGCTCAATATCTTGCAGGTAGTCGCTCTCATCCTGCAAGCCTACACAGGGCCCTTTGCACTTGCCGATATGGTATTCGAGGCACACTTTATACTTACCTGCCTGCACGTTCTCCGGCGATAGGTTAAGGCTGCAGGTACGCAGGTGATACAGGTTCCTGAACAGCTCCAATACGGTTTTCAGCGCCACCACACTGGTGTAGGGACCATAGTAGCGGCCCTGGCCTTCTATTTTTCGTCGCGTAGGGAAAATCCTGGGAAAAGGCTCGTTCATGATGATCACGTAAGGAAAGGACTTATCATCCCGCAGCAGGATGTTGTACTTTGGCTGGTTTTGTTTGATGAGGTTATTCTCCAGCAGCAGGGCATCAAATTCAGAATTGACAATCGTGATCTGGATGCTTACGATTTCAGATACCATTCTGAACGTTTTCCGATCCTTGCCCGATGCATTCGAAAAATAGGACGATACCCTGTTTTTCAGGTTTTTGGCTTTACCTACGTAGATGATGTGATGATGCTTGTTCAAAAAGCGGTATACACCGGGCTTATCGGGGAAATCCCTTACCTGCCGGGGTGTATACGTTTGAATATCCAATCCATCCATTCTTTACATTATTCTGCCCGGATCCAGCTTTTGTACAGGCGGCTGCGTATTTAGTGTGTCAAGCGGATTCATATAGGGATTTTCGTACCGCTCGCAGTTGATTTCTACGGGCAGCGGTTTTATGGGCCGCGGAAAAGGTCCCTTTGTATAACCGGAAGTAGAGTCAGCATATACTTTCTGCATAAACAAATCCCATATTGGCATGGCCGTTTTGCCGCCCTGACCCAGGGCCGAGCTTCTGAAGTGAATGCTCCTGTCGTCTCCGCCCACCCAAACACCGGCGGC
>CAYUJK010000721.1:0-1617 GCA_964444895.1 uncultured Roseivirgaceae bacterium | reverse complement strand
GAGCGACTGGGCGAAGACAATTACAAGGCCATAGCGCTTATCTACAAATCACTGGGATATTCCATCGTAACGGATTGCTTTGGCGACATTCCTTATTTTCAGGCTTCGAAGGCAGAGCAGGGTGTGTTTCAGCCCGACTTTGATCGGCAGGAGGATATATATCCGCAGATACTCGCTGACCTGGCCGAAGCCAATCAGCTTCTTTCCAGTGCAGGCCCGCTGGCCTATGACGGAGACCTTGTGTATTCGGGCGATATTGCGGCCTGGAGGAAGTTCGCCAACTCGCTTCGCCTCAGGCTACTGCTAAGAATTTCAAAAAGAGATGGGGAAGTGGATGTTTCCACACAGATCAATGAAATGCTTGGCGACCCTGCGAGGTACCCGATGTTTGAAGGGCCGGACGATGATGCTATTTTCCGGTATCCCGGAGCATTTCCTTATTTCAACCCATATTTCAATGCCAGAACGCTGGATTGGAGAGAAGGAAGGTACTTTACCGAGTTTTTTATTGATCATCTGAATGCCGTTGAAGATCCTCGCCGGGAATTGTGGTCTACCACAATAGAAGAAAACGGAGAGCAGATATACCGGGGAATTCAGAGTGGATATGAAAGCGACGTGGAATATGTAGTAAACGGAAACTCCAGTTACAGCGACGTCCTGAAGACCCTGCCACAGCTGGGTGTGATGATGACGAGCGCTGAGCTCCAATTTATAAAAGCGGAATTGGCCTTAAAAGGGTTTGCCACGGGTAGCTCGCCTCGACAGCATTACGAGGCAGGCATTGCACATTCTATGGCCCAATGGGAGGTAAACTTGCCCGCCGATTTTCTGGAGCGGGAGAACATAGCCTACGACGAGGACGCAACATTGGAGGCTCAGCTGGAGCAAATAATGCTGCAAAAATATTTTGCCCTGTTTTTCAGTGATTACCAAATGTGGTTCGAGAAACGAAGGACAGGCTACCCTGTTTTACCCCGCGGAGCAGGAATACCGGCGGAAAATCAGTTCCCGTCACGCCTTACTTACCCTACCTACCTGCAATCGATGAATCCCGAGAAGCTCAACGCGGCCGTGCAGCGTATCGGAGGTGACGATAGCGATACCAAAGTTTGGTGGGATAAGTAGACGAAATACCCGCGAGGTTTTTAAAAGCCCCGCGGGCATTTTCCAAAAAAATTATTCACGAAAACAACAAAAACAATCGAAATGAAAACATTTTCAAATCTTTTAGCACTTGCGCTGCTCCTGGCAACTTCTACAAACGGATATACCCAGGCCCTTATGGCAGATACTTCAGGCAAAAACCGGGTGGTTGACGGCCAGCATGCCGAAGCAGAACGGGAGCGGTTTGTCTTCAAAAGCTACACCTCCATTTACGATGAGTTGGATGCAGTTGGAGAATACACCTCGCACTTTTTCGGGGATTCTGTTGCGCAAAAGCTGCAAGCAGTGAAAGACCTGTACATCAGCAAAACGGATGTGACGGTGGGCTTTGGCAGTACACACGTAGAACTGAGGAAGCCGGTCATTTACAATTCATTGATGAAAATCGAAAAGCACCTGAAAAAGGAAGTGAAGAAAGATAAGTTTCCCAGAGCAGAGGCCGAGAGGATG
>CAYUJK010000720.1:0-1617 GCA_964444895.1 uncultured Roseivirgaceae bacterium | reverse complement strand
GGCTATCGGTGATGCCCGTGAAAAAGGAAATTTATGATGCCATCTTAGCAAAAAGTGAATAATGCGTAGCTTCTTCCTCGTATATGCGCTGATCGTACTACTGGCACTGCCAGCCGTGAGCCAGGTGTCGCAGCCCGCGCGTTTCGAAGCAGAACTGCTGGACCGCGACGAGGAGTTCACCATTATCCCTGCGGATGAAGCCGGGTTGTTCCTGACGCGCAAAGTGAAAAATGAGGAAACCAAGAGGGACTTTAAGTACCAGATCATTCACCTCGACACCATGCTCAACATGGTGTGGGAGATCACCAGCTACGTAGAACTTGAGTACATTTTTGCCGGTTACGACTTCATCGATCCCTACCTCTATTTTTTGTTCAGGCACAGCTATAAAAACAAAAAATACCGCGTGCTGCGCATTGAGAGGGAAACCCATGAGTACCAAACCTTTGATATCGAACTGGACTTTGATTTGATGCTTACCGAGTTTGAAGTGATTGACGAAATACTGGTCTTTGGCGGGTATGTGAACAACCGGCCTTCTTTCGTGTGTTTCAAATTCGGCCAAAGCATGCCCATCGTGCTGCCGGGCTTCCGCAACGAGCCCAACTTCATCATGCAGTTGGAAATGGAAAACCACAAGGGCGTTTTTAACATACTCACGTCGGTAATCACACGCAACAAGCGAAAGTCTATCAACATCAAATCGTACACCGCCGAGGGATCGCTGCTCAAAGACTTTGAACTGCAGCCCCAGGGCGACTACAGCCTTATCGACGGACGTTCGGTGGCGCTTAACGAAGACGACCACCTGGTCATCGGCGCCTATTCGCAGAAAAAATCCGACATGTCGAGGGGAATATTCGTGGCAAAGGTAGAAAGTAGCGGCGACCACATCATCAATTATTACAACTATGCCGATCTGAAAAATTTTTTCAACTACATGAAAGCCCGAAAGGAAATCCGGGTGAAAAAGCGGATACAACGAAGAAAAATAAAAGGAAAAAAGAACAAGTTTTTTTATCGCCTGCTGGTGCATGATATCCTGGAGCACAAGGACCAGTACATTATGATTGGCGAGGCTTTTTATCCTAAATATTCTTACGGCCCCTCCAGCTACTACAACCCCGCGTTTTACAACAGCCGCACGGGCTCCTACTTTGAGGGCTACTCCTACACCCACGCGGTGGTCATTGGGTTTGACAAAAACGGAAGGATAATCTGGGACAACAGCTTCGAAATTGAAGACGTGGTCACCATGGACCTGAAGCATTTTGTGCACGTAGTGCCCACGGAAGACGGCGCGGTGCTGCTCTACATCTATGATGGGGAAATCCGCTCTAAAATCATCAAAGGCACCCAGGTGCTGGATGTGAAAGAAAACAATGACCTTCGGCTTAAATACGAGGAAGACCGGGTGAGCGAGGCCAAAAAGAATTTTGTGTTACTTCAGAAATGGTACCCCGGTAGTCTCTACGCCTATGGTGTGCACAAGCTGGTAAACTACAACAGCCAGGGCATTATGCACGAGCGGGAGGTGTTTTTTATTAATAAAATCACGCTGAAGTAGGTAGAATTTCACCTTGTGGGGTTGTAGACGCGATTTCAACGTGTATCTAT
>CAYUJK010000719.1:0-1620 GCA_964444895.1 uncultured Roseivirgaceae bacterium | reverse complement strand
GCACACCCACGAAAGCGGGGTAGCCGATCACCTGGCGGAGAATGACGCCCACGCCCTCCAACTTTGCCGCGATATTTTCAGGACTTTTAAACCAAGGGATACCCAAATCATTGAAAGAAACAAAACGGAAGAACCTCACTACGACCCGGAAGAACTCTATGGCCTGGCCCCGCTGGACTTACGAAAACCTACGAACGCCAGGGAGATCATAGCCCGCATGGTGGATGGCAGCTATTTTCACGAGTTTAAGGCCAACTACGCCACCACGCTCACCTGTGGTTTTGCAAACATCATGGGATTTCCTGTAGGAATATTGGCCAACAGCGGTGTTTTCTTTTCAGAGACCTCGCTCAAAGGGGCTCATTTCATTGAGTTGTGCTGCGCCCGGAATATCCCCCTGCTTTTCCTGCAAAATATTACTGGCTTTATGGTGGGCAAGAAATACGAACGTGGCGGTCTGGCCAAAGACGGCGCCAAGTTGGTGCATGCCGTGGCCAATGCCAACGTGCCGCGATTCACAGTCATTTTCGGAGGTTCTTTCGGCGCGGGAAACTACGCGATGGCAGGCCGTGCTTACGACCCCAACCTGCTCTTCATGTGGCCCAATGCCAAAATCTCCGTGATGGGCGGTGAGCAGGCAGCAGGGGTACTCACCACCATCAAAGAGGAACAGTTGACCGCCAGGGGCAAGGCCTTTCCCGAACAAGAAAAAGCCAAAATGCGTGATGAAATATGGAAGAAATACGAAGAAGAAGGCTCAGCGTACTACAGTACATCGCGGTTGTGGGATGACGGGATCATCGACCCTGTAGATACCCGAAAAATAATTGCCATGGGCATCAGCGCATCCCTTAACAGAAAGTGGAGCGAGCCGAAATATGGGATTTTCAGAATGTAGCGATTATGATAGAAATAGAAAAAATACAAAATGGCGCCGTCGTCTGGCTGAACCGGCCCGACAAGAGAAATGCGTTGAACAAGGAGATGGTGATTCAGCTGATTGACGCTATTGAGGCTTTGGAAGCAGACGAGAAAGTGAGGTATGTGGCGCTGAGAGGTAGAGGCGATGTATTCTCCGCGGGGGCCGATATCAACTGGATGCGGGAATCTTCCGGCAACGGAAAAAAAGACAATTACTCCGACGCCAAGCTGCTGGCCACATTTTTCCATAAAATTTACCATTGTGCCAAGCCCACGGTGGCCATCGTACATGGCTCGGCCATCGGCGGGGCGGTAGGCATGATGGCTGCCTGCGACATTGCGTATTGCGCAGAAGACGCCGTGTTTTCATTCAGCGAGGTGAAGCTCGGCATTATCCCCGCCACCATTTCGCCCTTTATCTTGAAAAGAACGGGGGAGTTTTATGCGAAGGAGTTGATGTTTACAGGGCGAAAGTTTGATGGAAAAGAAGCCGAGCGGGTGAGGTTGGTGAATAGCGCCTACCCATCTGACCGGTTAGAACAGCGATTCCAGAAGTTGATTGCGCACTTTGAATCTGCAGGCCCTCAAGCGCTGAAGGCCTGTAAAAAGCTGATCTACAAAGTAGAAAATGAATTTTCCCAGGGTGAGTTGGTAGAAGAAACCTCCAAGATCATTGCCGAAATCCGTGCTTCTGAGGAG
>CAYUJK010000718.1:0-1632 GCA_964444895.1 uncultured Roseivirgaceae bacterium | reverse complement strand
CTTTTTGCTAAGATGGCATCATAAATTTCCTTTTTCACGGGCATCACCGATAGCCGGGGGTTTCGCACCAGCAAGAAGTCGGTCATCATCGGGTCGCTTTTTATCTGTGCCAGGGTTACCGGCTTTTTCAGCTTTTCTACCGGCTCCACATCTACCACCACCCAGTTGGGGTCGTCAGTAGTGGGGTCCTGGTAGTATTCTCTCACAATTTTCGCGATTCCTACCACTGCTTTTTCATTTACACTGTGGTAAAACAGCGCCAGGTCGCCTACCTTCATGGCCTTCAGGTTGTTGCGGGCCTGGTAGTTTCGCACGCCGTCCCAGTGATCCTTTCCTTTTTTTACCAAATCATCCCAGGAAAAGGTTCCCGGTTCGGTTTTTAATAGCCAGTAATTCATATTGTCGTGTGTTTAATTCGGGATATGGCAAGTAAATAAAAAACGTTTGGATTGAAATGACAATATCTCAAAGATAAATTTCCTGCAAAAGCGATACACTCTGAGCGGCAGCTGACAATCCTGGTGCGGCTGTGGTCTCCCTCTGACGGCATTTTTGGTATACATTTTTAAAAATGCCCTGAACATATTTTATAAAACTACAGAAAGTATAGTAATTTGAGCCTTCCTTAATCCGCGCAGTTATGAAAAAAGAAGTCATCCGGCAGTTTAAGCTGGCAGCCTCCCTTATGGAGATTCATGGGGAAAATGAATTTAAGATCAGGGGTTATACCAATGCCGTGTTTAACCTGGAGCGCTACCGGGGTGAAGTCAAAGGGCTTACCGCCGAGCAATTGGCCCAGATAGACGGCATTGGCAAATCTATCGCGGCAGCCATCGTGGAAATAATGGAGAAGGGCAGCTTTGCTGTGCTGGATGAGCTCAAAAAAGACACCCCCCAAACCCTGCTGGAAATTGTCGATATCAAAGGCCTGGGCGCCAAAAAGATCCGCACGCTCTGGAAAGAGCTGGGAATCACCTCGATGGATGAGCTAAAGCGCGCCTGTGAGGAAAATAAAATAGCATCGTTGAAGGGCTTTGGCCAGAAGACACAGGAGAATATCCTTCACGACGTCATCTACATCCTCGCCAACAAACACAAGCTCTTCTACGCCGATGCGGAGATCGTGGCTGCAGAAATAGAAAAGCAGCTCGAAAAACTCCTTCCCAAGGCACGGGTAGCCCAGGCAGGCGAACTGCGCCGGAAGATGGAGACGGTAGAAGAGCTGACCTTTGTGGTGCAGGCGGACAGTCTCCCAAAGGCCTACACCAGGCTCTCGGAAATAGAACTGGTGGAGCACTTGCTCAAAGAAAGCGGCCCGAAAAACTGGCGCGGAAGGCTGAGAAGCAATGGCTGCAAGGTGCACTTTGTATTGACCACGGAAGACTATTTTTATAACCAGTTGATGCGCTATTCAGGCTCTGAGCTGCACCTGGCCAATAGCATCAATAACAGCGTCAATCTCTTTTCCATCATCCTGGACAGAAAGCTGAAGAGTGAAGAAGAAGCCTATGAATTGCTGGAAATGCAATACGTGGAGCCGGAATTGCGGGAAGGTGGATTTGAAATCGGGCTGGCCAAAAAGAAAGAGCTGCCCCGGCTGCTGGAGTACGGCGACTTCAAGGGCAGCCTGCA
>CAYUJK010000717.1:0-1648 GCA_964444895.1 uncultured Roseivirgaceae bacterium | reverse complement strand
CCTTGCCATCTTTCAGCGCGACAAAGTAAATACCTTTTGGTAAAGTTCTCAAATCAACTTAAAAAAGACCGGAGAAACACATTTGCAAAAGCGTGCAGGCGCCAATTCTATTCAGTCTATCATTACAATTCCCGAATTCATTTAACAGATCAACCGGAACCCCACATCCGTCAATTCAAGCCCCGCATCGGTCAATCTCCCCACAAACGGTAAAAGCCGTTGCCTTTACTTGTGTCGAAATTGTAAAACAAACCTTTAAACGATAGTAAAATGAACGCTTTGAAGAAATTAGGCCTCATGCTGGAAATACTGCTTTCCGTGAGCATGGGCGGCGCCATGGCGCAAACATCTGCTTTCGACGTGGAACAACAGGTAGTTTCCCTGGCTTTCGTTGACCTCGAAATTGAACCCCAGGAAGATTTCCCTGACGAGGACGAAGAAAAAAAGGCCATCCTGGCACTTATCGAAAAGGAATCTACAGCCTTTTGGGACAAAGACTATGATGCCTGGGCGTCCTGCTGGGTACACGCCCCCTACGTGCGAACAATGGGCTGGTGGGCGCGCGGCGGCATCACCGTGGTGAGCGGCTGGGACGAAAGAGGCCCTCGCACAAAGCAGCACATGGAAGCAAACCCCGAGCCCAACCCTCAGAACGTGCGGCGCGAGAATATCAACATGCGCATTTACCGCGATGCCGCCTGGGTCACCTTCGACCAGTACGGCAGCGACACCGGAGAGCCCGATATGGATATGCCGGGTTTGAGCCGCGAAACGCGCTTCCTGGAAAAACACAATGGCCAGTGGAAGATCGTGTACGTAGGGTGGCTGCTGGAAGGAGATGGTAATTGAAAAAAACAGTAAACCATAAACAAAAAACAATGGAAACTCAACAAAAAACTACTCCCTCGCTCTTTGAAAGAATCGGGGGTATGGACGCCGTAAACGCCGCGGTAGATATCTTCTACGCCAAGGTTCGGGCGGACGAGCGCGTTCGGTATTTTTTCAACGGTATCGACATGGAGAAGCAAGCCTACAAGCTTAAAGGCTTCATTGCCTACGCATTTGGCGCCAAGATGGCCTATACGGGAAAATCCATGAGAAATGCACATGCACATTTGGTAGAAGACGGCCTGAACGAAGGGCATTTCAACATTGTAATGCAGCACCTGGCGGCTACCCTTCAGGATTTGGGAGTGCCGGAAGAGCTGATCCTTGAGGCCGGCGCTATTGCCGAAAGTACGCGCCATGACGTGTTGGGCTATGAGTAAGTGGCTTTGATTAGCTTCCTTTACGCATCATCCGAAACGAAAACCATCCGAGCAGCCCGATAATCACCACCATCACTGCCCACAGCCATGCTTTGTTGGCAAAAAGGGGGTGGACTGCGGGCTGCTCCTCTTCCCCACTTAAAACCCGCTCTTTTCCCAGCGATATCACGGAGGGAGATTCGGGAATTTTGTCGGTAAACCGGGCAATGTCGTATCTTGGCCGATACACACGCTCATTTCCATACACCAGGAAATAGCTGGCTGGTTCGGTAAAACGCCCCACTAATTCAAGGGAATACGCCTTTACCTCCACTCCCTTTATGGTGAGCGGTTGATTGTCATAGTTTTCAATAACCACCTTCAATTGTTTAGTGAACGGC
>CAYUJK010000716.1:0-1649 GCA_964444895.1 uncultured Roseivirgaceae bacterium | reverse complement strand
GAGCAGGTAGAATAGGGACCAAAGAGAGGCTTCTTTGATGGCAGTCGGTTAAAACTGACTGCAATAAATAACACCCTTGGTGTAAAAACAGCGCCTGACTTCCGTTCGACAGGTCAATGGCTTCAAGTGCCACCCCCAAAAGCTTTCGGGGCCATCATTCCGTTATTTCCACCAGGTTTCCCTCGGGGTCGGCTACTACGCTTTCGTAATACCCGTCACCTGTGGTGCGTGGTCGGCCAACGATGGCGTATCCGTCGGCTTCAAGTTGCCGGGTGAGTTCATCTACACGGCTCTTGCTGCCCACAGAAATCGCCAGGTGAGCGTAGCCAAAAAGTTCAATTCCATTTTGCGGATGATTTTCCAAGCCCGGTTTGTGCATGATTTCCAGGGGGCAGCCCCCTTCAAAAGAAAGGAAATACGAAGTGAACTGCTTGTTGGGATTTTGGTACTTCTTTCCATGCGTACAATGGAAATACTTTACATAAAAATCGCGCATCTTTTCCAGGTCACGCGTCCAAAGGGCCATGTGGGCTATTTTCATTTTTTTTTCCAATTGTTGATCGGAGGAGTTTTGAAGATTATCAGGACTAATTTTCAATTCAATTAAGAGACCAGAATTGACATCAAAAAAGTTTACTAATAATTTCTTCCCTGCTTGTTTCAAAATGATTGGCAATATCTTTAAGGATTGAAGATAATGTACCTACCCTCAAAGGCTTATGAGCAGGAACTGTAACATGGTGTGTGCCTTTTTGCTGGGTGGTAATTCTAACATGACTTCCTACCTGACGGGTAGGCTCATAGCCAAGTAATTGGAGTTTTTTGATGAGCTCAGCACCTGATAAATCACGAGGGAGTTTCATATATATAAAGATCGTCTGTTTTTATAGGTACATACCCGCCTGCCGACGAGCAGGTGGAACCGCCTATTAATCGCTATCCTATATATCAGCTTTTTATATGGCGGTTTCATGCGGCTATCACTTCTTCTTTTACAAAGTGTAAGCGGATCAACTTAGGAATATTCTCTTCAAAGTGGCAATGGACGGCTTCTCTCACATTGCTCTTTATCTCTTCCATAGTATCTCCATCGGTAAAAATTGAGTGCCCCAAAGCCTTTGCCTCGAATCCTCCTTCCGGCGATTCCTCCACTACGAAAATAATCTCTGTCATTTCCATTATTATTTTAGGATGTTTCCTCAAAGATAACTGTTTTTGATGAAAAAATCGTCTGGGTTCACGCCATCAAAACCAATCTATAAATCTCCCTTTACCTTTTCCCCACTATTTGCACTACCACTTCCCTCGACCTGGGTCTCGTGTCGAAATCGATGAAGATGATCTGAGGTTTTATCCTTTATTTTCGTCTCTTCCGGGCGAGATCAGTTGCCCCGTCCTTTAGGGCGGGGTCTAAAAATAGCAAGCCCACTAACAGGGCTTTAGCCCTTTTAATCTCCAACACAAAAGGGTTGAAGCCTTGGTTTGATTGGGAGATTTATATGTCCGCGCCCTGAAGGGACGCGGCAATAGATAATATCACTGCTCGCAGAAACCCTCGCGGGTTTTATCAACATCAATTTCTCACTTTTTTTGTGACTTTTTATGGAATTCCGGTTATGCAGTCATCTTATGTCCAACAATCACTAAAA
>CAYUJK010000715.1:0-1655 GCA_964444895.1 uncultured Roseivirgaceae bacterium | reverse complement strand
TCCAGGTAGAAATTACCACCGGATTTCGCGATACATTGTTAAGTTTTGACCGCGGCTCGGCACGGAAAGGAAAAGCTCCCATGAAAAGCGCACTCAGCGCCGAATATTTAAGAAATGCTCTCCTGCTTTCAGCAGCCATTCTTACTTTATTTTCTGTTCAACATGTGCCTAACACTGCACTTTACCTCGTATGGCCATGATGGCACTTGACTGTGTAAAGGTGTTCACGTACTCGTCCATCCGCAATTCGCCACCCATGTACACACCTTCCTTGATATAGGTCATACCGCTGCGCTGGGGCATTCTGCCAGTGACGTGAAATTCCTGGCACCCTGTGGTATTTCTTATTTTGTTAATATTTTTTGCGCTGATGCCGCCTCCAGCCATTATGCTCATCTTTTTACCGGCTCTTTTCACCAACTCGCCAATAAGCTCCGCCCCCTCAAAAGCAGTGGCTTCCTGCCCGGACGTCAGCAGACGGTCAACCCCGAGATCCAACAGGTCGTCCAATGCCTGAAGTGGGTCTGGCGTCATATCAAAAGCCCGATGAAAGGTGACTCCTAAGGGCCTTGCCAACTCAATCAGTTCAGCGGTTCGTCTTTTATCGATGGCGCCATCGGGATTCAGCAAGCCAAATACCACACCGTCGGCCCCGGCCGTCTTAGCAAATTCAATATCTTGCTTCATAATCTCAAACTCCAGGTCGGAATACAGGAAGTCTCCGCCCCTGGGCCTGATCATTACATATAGGTCTATATCGATATTCCGCCGCACCACCTGAATACACCCGGCACTTGGGGTTGTCCCTCCTTCGAACAGGTTATCACAGAGCTCTACCCGCTGTGCACCTCCTTTCTGCGAAGCAATGGCTGACTCAATAGAGTCAATACAAACTTCTATTTGTGTCATTTCAGAAATTCCATTCATTATATCCAAATTTTTTATTTCAACCTGTTCCATCAATCGGCGTTTAGATAGTGCAAATTATAGAAAATATTTAATGTGTGCGCACACATATTCATATTATTTTTTATATGTTCGCAAAAATTCCTTTCTCAATTAAAAATTAGCAACAGAGATGCGCCTTAAAAACATACTGACAACAGCCGCTGGTATTCTATTGTTTTGCTACTGTTCACCTAAAAAAATTGAGCAGGCGACCTATGAACTTAATATCATCCCCAGGCCTGTAGAAATGAATCGGACAGAAACGTCATTTCAGTTAAAATCAAATCCCCAGATTTACTACTCCCAGAAAGAACTTGCCTTGGAAGCCCACTATGCAAAAACAGGATTGGATCAGGTGGCCGGAATAAAGGCTACCCTAATGGATGACGAAAGTATGGAAGGCCTTAAGGGAGCAATCGTGCTCTCCATAGACGACGAAATCGACCAGGAGGAAGGATATCGACTGACCATCGACAAAAATATAAACATCGCCGGCAATAGTCCTAGGGGAGTGTTTTACGGAATACAGTCATTACTTCAGATTATTCACCAAAGTAAACCGTACGATTTCGTTCTGCCCGGCGTGACAATAAACGATCATCCCCGCTTTTCCTGGCGCGGCATGCACCTGGATGTGAGTCGTCATTTCTTTGATAAAGAATTCATCAAAAAATACATTGATATCCTCGCTCTCCACAAAATGAACA
>CAYUJK010000714.1:0-1663 GCA_964444895.1 uncultured Roseivirgaceae bacterium | reverse complement strand
TGTTGAATCGCTTAATCGTTTTACCCTCCGAAGCCATAGCGTAGGAGGGTTGAATTGATAGGCACCAGGGACGGTCGGTTAAACAGATCAACAGTTAAACATTTTAACATCCCACCCTGAATACTAAATACTTCGTTCACTCTGCCTGCTGTTCTTACGGCTTCTCTTCCTCATCCCTTACTTGCCAGCTTCCCCCTGTTTTTCCTCCAATTCTTAATAGAAGTTTGTTCTCTTTTAGCCATAAAAGATCCCGCTCTATGGTTCTTGAAGTAGTCCCTGCTTTTTTGGCGATTTCCGGAATGGTGATTTTTGGCTCATCTTTCACTAAGGCTAAAATGACTTGTCTACGCGCACGCACATCTTTCCCGACATCTTTCCCGACATCTTTCCCGACATTGCTTGTTATTTTTTGTTCTTCATAACTCAACGACGTAAAAAAGCCATTACCCTGCTCTTTATAGGCAAAGGTCATGGTGGGATAGTTTTTTACTTCCTGGCGAATACGAATGAATCCACTTCCGTATTTCTCTATGTCCTTGGTCAGATAAAAGGCCTCAGCAATCAATTTATTTCGCGTGGCTGACTGGTAGTGGTCGGTATCAAGGTCCTCTACCGTTAAGTTTCCAAATAGCTTTCCAGGATTGAAAAAGGTAATTTGACTGTCAAATATTTTTATCTGCACATCAATGGAACTGGTGTAATCTCTGTGTACCAATGCATTCAGCACCAACTCACGCAATGCTGGAATAGGATATTCAAAAATTTCATTGCGTTGAACTTTATCTGTGATTTCAAAGGCTACCTTAATTTGCCCTACAATGTACTTCATCGTATCCTCGACCACCTCAAACAAACTCCCTCTGAACATCCGGTCATCAATAATTGTGGATGGCGTCTTAAATCTACCCACATGTACGTTATAACACAGGTTCTCTTTAGAGAATAAAATCATAGCAGCATTGGTAGGTTGTCCTTCTCTTACGAAGGCAAGCTTTTCCAGAATTTCAAAAAGACTTCCATTAATTTGAAACCTACCGCTTTCGTTTACCCGGCTTAAAAATTTTTCAACCTTAGCTATATCAACATCTTCCATTTTCGCACCCGGAAAAGGGTAGGCATCCCAGGATACCTGTAAAGTTTGTAAGTGCGAATCTGAAATTTCTCTTGTCGACAGCTGATGATTAGAGCTTTTCACCCGTTTAAAATACCTACCGCGAGTGCCCAAAGGTCTTATAGGAAGTTTATCGACCGAAAACACAATTATCCTTTTATCGTCCAGCGTATATTCACCTACTTCAGGTATGATGGATGGCTCTGTTTTTTGCTTCACTTCATTTACCCAATTCTTGACCATTTCGCCTGTAGCGTCAATCCCCTCTATCCTACCCTGATCACTTACCCCAATTAACACCTTGCCGCCCCTGGTATTCGCAAAGGCCACGAGCGTTTCAACTACCTGAACGTTGAAGCTGCTTTTGAACTCCACTGTTTCGCTTTCTCCACCGGCAATGAGGGTATGGATGTCTTTGGTAGTCAAGGGGTTATTGGCTTAATCGCTGAATTGTTTAACTGTTGAATCGTTTAATTGTTGAATCGCTTAATCGTTTTACCCGCCGAAGCTTTGGCGTAGGAGGGTTGAATCGTTTAATCGTTGGGCAACCGC
>CAYUJK010000713.1:0-1666 GCA_964444895.1 uncultured Roseivirgaceae bacterium | reverse complement strand
AAATTAATCCCTCTTTCTTCCAGCATCACGGTGTTTTTCACGGCCTCGTACGCCAGCCCGGCGTCAAAGCCGTCGAATCCTTTGAGGTAGGCATCGACGATAACCGGCACCGCGCTGTAGCCTACCATGGTATTGGTTTCATTGCCCATCAGATGCCACACGGGTAGCTTGCCCTGCTGCTCGTATATTTTCAGCATGGAGTTGATCATGTCATTCACCTTATCCTGTTGGGTCAAGGTGTATAGTGGATGGGCTGCCCGGTAAGTATCCCACAGCGAGAAAGTAGTATAGTTGACAAACGAGGTGTCTTTGTATACCTTTTTGTCGGTACCCCTGTACTCCCCATTGTAGTCGTTGAATATGGAAGGAGCTATCATTGTGTGGTAAAAGCTTGTATAGAAAACCCTCATATCGGCTTCATTGAGCGCTTCTATTTTAACCTTGTTTAGCTCTTTATTCCAGGCGGCGTCGGCTTCTCGCACCACGAGGTCAAAATCCCAATGAGGGATTTCGTGGGCAATATTCCCCAATGCATTTTCGATACTCACCGGTGAAATGCCGACTTTGGAAAGAACCCCTTTTGCATTTCCAAAACTGGCTGTTCCTATCAGGTTTTTTCCTGTTCCTGATTTGCCTGCCATCCTTGAGTTGTTTTCATCAATGCGAAAATCGGTAATGGGAGAAGAAAATACGGCGGCAAAGAAAATCCGTTGGTCCTCTGCCCATCCCTTGGAAAACCGGTACCCGGCGATAGTGCTGTCGTTTAGCCATTCCAGATGGGTTTCCACGGGGGCATCCCATCCGATTCCCCGCTCCAGGTCAATGATGACATGCGCTTCCTTATCACCTGGAAAATGGTACCTGTGAAAGCCCACTCTCTTTGAGGCTGTAAGCTCAGCTTTGACTTGGTATTTCTCGATTTCTACCGAATAATATCCCGGACGCACTTGTTCTTTTTCGTGTGTGTAGAAGGCCATGTAGCCTGGGTTTTCGAGGGTGCCTCTGTCATGGTGAGGAGCACCGCTAATAGGCATAAAAAGGATGTCGCCAAGATCGCCAATGCCTGTGCCGCTGAGATGGGTATGGGCAAAGCCGATCAAGGTAGAATCGGAATAATGGTAGCCCGAACACCAGTCCCATCCCTGGGTAATATTTACCGGGCCGAGCTGCACTGCGCCGAAGGGAACATTGGCGCCCACGAATACATGCCCGTGGTAGTCGGAGCCAATGTAAGGATTTACATACTGCGTAAGATCAGCCAATTGACGATCGCCGCTTTCCGGTGAGTGGCAGCTTGAATATATTAGGCAGGAAAGGAGTATAAAGACGAGATTATTTTTCATTATTTTGTTTATTAATACATCCGTAATAATTGCCCCGACAGGCATTTTTTGCTTTCCACAAATATATGGTTTTTTGCGACATGTGTGCGTGCACACTGTAATTTTTTAATAGGCATTTGTGTGAGTTCGGTGATTTCAAAGCCACAAGTCTAAAAGTTACTTTTTGACGGAATTTTCACCAGCTTACACAGCCTGGGTTTTGACCATGCGGCAGGTATTGTAGCAGGCCGGACAGATATTTATTGTAGTAGATTAATAGTTTGATAACCAGGATGATAGCGTTAGTTTTTTTTCTTAAATTGAATAGACCCAAATACTCATTT
>CAYUJK010000712.1:0-1679 GCA_964444895.1 uncultured Roseivirgaceae bacterium | reverse complement strand
CCCCGCTACTCGGGCAGCTACACCCTGAACCCCGCAAAAGCCGAACTGATGTATTTCCCGACTTTTTTTGGAAATAATGCGGTGAGGAAAGTGGTGGTGGAGTAGGGAAAACCCGTCATCCTGTGTTTGAAGAGATAGTGACCGAAAGTGGTGGTACAATTATCTTTTATTCCTGCTGTCAATATTCAACCTAGTATAAAATACTGTTGTCTATTGACCCGACGATATCATCCGTTCAGGTCGTCCATTCGGATAGAGATGGTTTTTAATGTGTTACTATGGTTCTGTAACTAAAGTTTACCTAAAGGCCTGGAGGAATGGTGTACCGTTAGTATTTCAATTCGCTCTTCCCCTTTAATCTCGTAGATAACCCTGTAATTTCCATCTAATAATTCCCTAATGTTATCATCATTTTTTTCAGGTACTTTTCTTCCAATACCAGGCATTTTCTTCAGGATATTAACTTTGTTGAAAAGTTTAGAAACTATTGAGGAGGCATATTTTTCCGAATAACGGCCACTATACTCTGCTATCCCGGTCAAATCGTCAATAGCCTGTTCAGCCCATATTATTTTAACCATTTTTCTAATTTCTTCCGGGCTTCTTTTTCAGTGTACGACCGGCCTGCTTGTATTTGCTGTTGGCCTTCGTCTATTTTTTGTAGAACCATCAATCTTTCCATCAGATCATCTACGGAAAACTCTTCAGGCATATCGTGAATAGTTTCTAATAGCTGTGTCTTCTTCATTGCCTTTTTGTTGATATATCGCAATATACGAATTTCGTCTTGTCTTGATTCCCATCGCCCAGCATTTTCCCGCTGGGGTATCTACGGCACAACTTGGGTAAATACTGCTGCAACGTAAACTCTACCATCACCTCTTTTTAATAACCCCCTCATCAATCAATTGCCGGAAGGCGTCTTCCATCGTTTCTTCCAGCGGACGGTAGGTGATGCCAAGTTCTTTTATGCTTTTGGTGTTGTCGGCTTTCCACTCTTTGTTTAGGTTTCTTCTGATAAAAGTAGGGGTAAGCTCTTTGTTGAACAGCCGTCCAACCAGCAGGAGCAACCATTTTGGAAGTGGACTGTGGGGAACGGGGTATTTGTCGCCAAATTTTGCGTGGAGGATTTTTGCTATTTCCAGAAGGGAGCTATTATGGGCATTGATAATGTATCTCCCACTGGCTGCTGGCAAAAAGCCTGCTTGAAAATGCGCATCGGCTACGTCTCTTACATCCACTACGCCGGCGCCAATATCAGCGGTGCCAAACCGTAGCGTGCCGTTGCCCATTTGCCTCAAGATAAAAAAGCTCTCGGACGTGACGGCATTGGTGCTGAGCGCCGGGCCCATCACCAGGCTGGGGTTGATGGTTACAAGGTCCCAGCGTTGCTGTTGTCCGGCCATTTCCCAGGCTTTTTTCTCAGCTAAGGTCTTGGAATAGGAGTAAGGCCTGTAGCGGAGGGAGGCAGTGGTGTTCCATAAATCTTCGGTGAAAAGCCCGCGGGGTGTGTCTTCCAAATCGACATTGTCACAATAGATGGCTACACAACTGCTTGTCAGTACCACACGCTTGACGGATGGTGTTTTGTTGGCTTGCTCCAGTACGTTGATCGTACCTTTCAAGGCTGGGTCAACCAGTTCCTTTTTAGGGTCTTTGTATTTAGATGTGAAGGGCGA
>CAYUJK010000711.1:0-1683 GCA_964444895.1 uncultured Roseivirgaceae bacterium | reverse complement strand
ACCTGAAGTCACAACACTTTCGTGCCAATGTGAACCCCACCGACCGCTACACCCTGTCGCTGCCCGGCACTAACCAGTACCGCCTCAAAGCCGATGAGTCGGGCTTCGACAACCTGCTTCTGGCAGGCGACTGGACCGACTTCGGGGTGAACGTAGGCTACTACGAAGGCGCTATAATCTCTGGCTTCAAGGCCGCGCAGGCCCTGAGGGACAAGCTAAAGCTGCCGGCTGATAACCCGGTTTTTGGAGAGGTGGAGGTGTAGGGGGTGTAATGATTGATAAGGATAACAATATTTCAGATTTCAGTGATATCCTTTTCAATCAATCTGAACTTATCTTTAATGTCCTCACCGGAATAGAAGTCAAGTAAGTCTTTCTTGGTCAGCGTGCCATCAATTAGGAATTTTTTCAAATACTCCCGGTTGAATTCCATTAAGAGGACGGACTTTTCAAGCTGCTTTAAAATAGCTTTATTGTTTTCTATGTTGTTTTCGACAAGTGTTCGGATGGACAGCATTTCATTAACGTCTTTGATAATCCGGTTGACAAGGATGGCCAGGAGGTCTTTGTCTAATTCTACCGTCTTTGCATTCAAAGCAATATCTCTTGCCAGCATATAGGCTATGACGAGATTGGAATAGTCTCCTTTTTGAGAATTGATAATAGCGACCAAACCAATTCCGGGGATGTATCCTACATTTTCAAAGTTTTTCAGGATGGAATTGTCCACCAAAGAAATGTCAAAGACGATCAGGCTTACTTTGGAATCACGGTTGGCCTGTGCTTCGATCAATTGACTCCAAACAGTATCTGTCTTACGGGTGAAGATTTCTTTGCTTTCAATATCGCCCAGACGCACGCTTTTGTCAAACTTACATTCTATGGCAATTTTTAAATCGGGATTCCCTTCCAACTCGCAAATAATATCACCCGTTTTGTTCTTGGGTAAGTTCCCCGCAGTATTGCCAGTAAGAACAGCCCTGTCTCTTAACTTCTTTTCGGAAAAGTACTGATTGAGGAACTCCGCGATTTCATCTTCCGCGAGAACTCCTTTGATAGTGGACTTATAAAAAAGCTCCTTTTTCATTTCAAAGATCATTTTCAGGCTTTCCAATTCTGTTCCGAGTTCATTGCTGGTTTTAGAAAGGAAAGCGGAAATTCGATCTTCCATTAGAGCCAATACACCGATGTAAATGGCACGGATTAACTTTTCATCTCTTTCAGACGCAGGAAGCTTATCGAAATAGTTGAAAACAATTTCATTGTCCAGTTCAAAACTGGATATTTCTACACGTTTGAGTTTTTGGTTTATTTTTATTGTACCCATATAATTTTCAATTTAATGCAGACTTCAAGGCTTGATAATGTTTTGAATCCTCATTCTTCAAATGATCTATTAAATCCTTGCAGGCATTTTCAATGTCAGCTATTGATTCTGAATGTTTGTGTAATCTATCTATATTATTAAAATGGCTAAAATGGTGCAGCAACTTCAGAATCCGTTTAGACTTTAATTTCCCAAAAACTTCATTGGCTCTAACATCAACATCATCAGCACTTGGGTATTTGGTCAACGTGTACATTTCAACAAATCTTCTTAAAATATTAGGTACTGTTAGTAATCTGGGAGAAGCCCCCTTATTACGAGATCGATGAAACCTCATTATTTCATCAAATAGATAA
>CAYUJK010000710.1:0-1689 GCA_964444895.1 uncultured Roseivirgaceae bacterium | reverse complement strand
CCTTTCTGGTATGATTTGCTAAACAAGCTCGTAAGCCTGCGAGTAGCAGGCAATAAACCTAAAGTAGATAACGAACCTTCAAAAAACACAAAAGATGCCGGATAACAGTAAATTGAGAAAGGTAGTGTACGACCTCTACCAGGTACACAACTCGGACGACCCCGTATTTCTGACACTCACCGTGGGGCATGCCCAGGACGGCAGCACAGAACTAAAGCTTGACGGCCAGCAATTTGGAGAAACACAGGTAAACTCTTTCAGGATAGAATTGGGAAAAAACAAAGACCTGGTGAACAAAGAGCTGAAAATCACCTCGCTGGTAACGGATGTACAGACAGAAATAGACGTGGTAAGCATCACGGTGGTGCTTTCCGGCGGTGTGGAAATTGCTACCTGGGTAATGGTGCAGGAATCGGAGGATCATGAAAGCTACCCTTTCCGATGTACAATTGGATTTAGTTTATAGCATTTTAAAAAAAGTAATAATGGATAAAATTTACCTATTCTTTTTAATCACCATTTTGACTGTGGGAAGCGTTTCGGCCCAGGACAGTGACGCCGATGAAAGTGTATCCGGAGAAGTGTCGCTGGACATGCTGCAATCGCCCACGTCGCCTGCAGCCAATATGATCGGGATATCTGACGGACAGATAGAGCGGCCTACCGACCCGGCAGACTTTATGATCATGCTGAACCAGGCTTCCAGCAACTTTTCCGGACTGCCTACCAGCTTCGCCGTGGACGTGGCGCCCGCCTGGCTGTTTTACGGGCAACAAATCGACATGGACCAATACCTCGATTCCACTGTAGCCAAAAGCATAGCCCAAAGCTTCGTGCTCTCCCTGGCCACACGAACGGTTGACTCGCTGGGCGAAGAGAGCAGCGATGTCGCAAGCCTCACCCAGGTTTCTATGGGCTTTAAGTTTTCACTGCTGAGAGGAAAGGTGGGCAGCGAGACGATCCAAAGCCTGGCGCGGCTTCGGGAAGCACGGGGCACCCTGCTAAGTGGGTTTTCGGCGCGTCTTGATCAGGCAGAAGAGGGAGACGCCCAATTTCAGGCACTGAAAAAACAAGCCGACTCCATACGAACGGCAAACATCCCTATTGCGCAAAAAAGAGAACTACTGGCCCCAATACAGGAAAAGATCGAAAAGGCGACTGAAGTGCTGATGGACAAAGTGAAGGAAGAAATGGCGGAGGAGTTTGAGATGTTGAAGAAAACAGCCGAGAAAGTGAGTTTTAAGCGCTATGGCTTCAAGGTAGATATAGCGGCTGGGTGGGTGTTTGATTTTCCAAAGCAGAATTTTGATAAGCTGGACCTTTCCAGGGCCGGCGCCTGGCTCACCCTGGGAAATGAGTGGAAGAGTGGGGCTTCCTTGTTTGGCATGGCGCGCTACCTGTACAGCCCGGAGGCCATTTTGGCCGATGACTCCGGGAATATTGATACCGAAGACGTGCAGACGTTCGACGCCGGCCTGCGGTTTAATTATGAGGTAGAGCGAAGTAAATTTTCTTTTGGTGGCGAGGGCCTTTACCGAAGTGCACTAAATGTGGAAGAAATAGATCCCAGTTGGAGGTTTACCTTAAATGCTGCCTATGATTTGGGCAAGAACAAAAAGCTCACACTGGTATTCGGAAGGGATTTTGACGGCCTGGTAACGAAAGACGGAAACCTGATCGCCGCCCTGA
>CAYUJK010000709.1:0-1701 GCA_964444895.1 uncultured Roseivirgaceae bacterium | reverse complement strand
GCCACAGCTTGTGCTCCGCGGCTGAGCGCACCGCTAAAGACGCCAAGCGACAACCTGGTAATCCAGAACGATGAAGAGGAGGAACACGAACTTATCATCATTGACCCGCAATTTCAAACCTGGTTCATGACCCACGGCCAGCCGGTTAACTATTACTCGAAGCAATACTACGAAGCCAAAAATCGGCAATATGTGACCTCTTGGAATGAAATTTTCCAGCGAACGGGTGGGAGAGGGCCTTTTGAAAACTATATTAATTACGACTTCAGCACCGACTATGGCCTGCAGTTGAACTACGAGCTCTTCTGGTATTTCCGGTATGTAGAGTCGCAGTTTGGCAGGCGGTATGGTTTCCCTTCCTGATTTTTATTTATAGGAGGCATACTGTTGAAACTCAACTTTAGAAAATAAAGCCTCTATTTCAGAAGCGTCTTTTGTTTTGCTCAGCGCCTTTTCGAAGTCGTAGGTCTCGAGGTACCGGATATTGACACTGATTTTTACGACCTCTGCCAATGTCTCTTCAGCCTCTTCCAGGGGTAGATTCCCCTTTTTTACGTCTTTTTTTAGCTGCCTGTAAAGCTTTTTTACCGAATAATAAATCATCGGTTTTTCTACTTCTATGGTAGGATTCGGAGTAAGGGGTGTGGGCGCCGGCTTATAGGTGTATTCTTTTTTCATCAATGCCATGCCTAAGTCTAACAGGCTTTCTGAGGTGCTTTCGTAAAGTCCTTGTTCTTCTTCGTAGTTGATTTCTTTAAGCACGGTGTTGAAAACAAATCCTTGATCTTCTTCCTGTGCAAAGGCCAAAACCGGTGTCATGGCGAGTACGAAAATGATGGATGCTTTTTTCATGACCTATACTGTTTATGTTGACTATTTAGTAGCTTAGGTCAAAGTTCGTCTAAAGAATGGTAAAATGAAAATATCGCAATGAAATATACATTTTACTGAAAAATACATGGGTATTATTGTGTAAAATTTAAAATTGATTCAGTGATTTGGATGTCTATTGAGAATTTGTTTGACATTAAGATACACTGATAGGCAGACTGCCAATCCAAATACTACGACAATAAGCATATCTGCGGTATACGGGGTGATGGGAATGCCCAAAGAATGAAAAAAATAGTTAATAAAAGAGGCCGGCAAGTCGGTTTCTCCCAATTTTCTCTTAACGTCCCAATGCCAATCAGTGAGGAAGCAATACCCGAATCCGTACCATATCCCCAGAAAAACCCAGGAAAAGAGGGTAATCCCTACAAAAATGATATGAGCTCTGCGTGTCTTTTTCCAGACCCACCCCAGGATATTGAAAAGCACCACGGCAATATGGAGGATATAGAGCAGGATATCGGCGGCGACAAGCATGCTCAAAACAGCCGCACTACTACGCCATAAATAGAAATATAGTGCTCGGCGCTGGCCTGGTAGTTCGTGACTTTCCGAGGAGGCAACGATGCCGCCCGCAGCCTTTGGGAGGGCACTCCGCGACTTATGAGGGCATTGACAACGGCTTCTGCTTTCTCCTGGGTATCGTTGTTTGAATAAGTCTTTCGCACCTTGTAGTAGACCGTTTGGTCATCCGTTTCGGTTAAAAAATAATACCCCATGCTCGCCAGCGAATCTTCCTGGGAGACACCAAATGACTCTCCGTTCTCAAATAAGTCTATTTTACTTAACGTAATAAATGAAGTGTCGGCA
>CAYUJK010000708.1:0-1706 GCA_964444895.1 uncultured Roseivirgaceae bacterium | reverse complement strand
GAGTTTCCCGAACTGGTAAGCATCAACCGGATGTACCGGGCAAGGGGCTATGAATTTGTCTCCATATCTACCGATAAGCCAGGCAAGAAAGATAAAGCGCTCGAAATGCTAAAGAAATTTGAAGCCTCAAACCCCAACTATATCTTCTCGGGCGAAGACATCTATGAACTCATAGAAGCCGTAGACCCCGAATGGCAGGGGGCGCTCCCCTACTCGGCATTGATAGCTCCCGGTGGCGAAATCCTGTACAAAGTAGAAGGCATGGTGGACTTACTGACCCTGAAACGAAAAATCGTAGGACACCTGGGCAGATACTACGCTGACGACAAATAGAAAACACGCCGAAAGCTGCTATGTAAGACAAGATTAATCCGACTACCTCAATTTACCTCTGTAAAACGCTTCTGTATTCAATAGGCAGTAATGAAATGTGCACGTGGAGTGTCGGCTTTTCCATGAAGAGCCCGCCACAAAGCCCCGTGCTTTGCTGTTTGTAATATTTACACTGAAAATGAACTTACTTTCAGTGCATTAAATAATATCTTTGAAACTATTTATTGAAGAAAATAAACGAGGCTTATGAGACTTACGATTCAAATTTTGCTTTCTACCATCCTGCTGTTCCTGGCTACGAGCTATGATTCGCTTTCTCAAGACACCAAAAAATTGAATGAGGCAGACAAGCTGTTCCAGGTGAGAAACTATGAAGGAGCGCTTCCCCTTTACATTTCCGTATTTGAATCGGGAAGCACTACGCCTGATTTGCTTTACAAAATTGGCAAATGTTATAAGGAGTCCGACAACATTAACGCGCGGGTACGAAGCATTAAGTTTTTTGAAAAAGCTGATGAGTCGGGGCTTGACCCACTACCTTTTCAGTTTTATAAAGACATGGGCGACGCCTACTTTGATGACGAGCAAATAGAAAAAGCCATTAATGCCTATTCCAAGCAAAAAGACCTCTACTCAGCGCGCGACCGGGCCCTGGCATCTCAGGTAGAGGCCCGGATAAAACAGTGTTACAACGCGCTGAACTACGTGAAAAATGCACAGAAAGTAAATATCAGAAAGCTTGAAAGCAACATAAACACAGAATACACGGAGTACAACCCGGTAGTTTCCGCTGATGAAAGCGTGATGGCTTTTACAGCCTTACGACCCAATACCACAAAGTACCGGACCGGCGATAAGTTTATTGAAGAAATCTACATTTCGTATAATGAAACCGGAAACTGGTCCATGCCCAAAAAAGTCGAGATATCAACTACCAGCAATATAGGAACTGCCGGCATCTCGGCCGACGGGCAGCAGATGATGGTGTTTATCGGCGATCAAACCGGAGGTAGCCTCTACACAATCAACAAATCACTGGAAGGTTGGACACGCCCCACCTCCATCGGTGCAAACGTCAATTCCCGGTACCTGGAGACGACCGCCTCCTTAGCACCCAACGGAAAGACAATCTTTTTTGCCAGCAATCGTCCCGGTGGCTATGGCGGACTTGATATTTACAAAGCTGAAAAAAATGACGATGGTACCTGGGGAAGAGCCGTAAACATGGGACCCACAATCAACTCGCAATACGACGAAGATTCTCCCTTCATACACCCGGCACAAACCATGTTGTTCTTTTCGTCAAACAGGCCGGAGTCCATCGGCGGGTGGGACATATTCAAAACGGTTTTGGAGGATGGCGAGTGGCTGGA
>CAYUJK010000707.1:0-1710 GCA_964444895.1 uncultured Roseivirgaceae bacterium | reverse complement strand
TTTTGTGCCACTCCGTATTTCACGGCATTTTCCACCAGGGGCTGCAAGATCATGTTGGGCAAGTGCTTTCCCAAACAGGACTCATCGAGATCTTCTTCAATTTCCATGCGGTCAGAAAACCGCACCTTTTCAATAGCCAGGTAACTGGAAACCACATCTATTTCTTTTTCAAACACGATCATCTGATCACCAGCTTGCTTAATGGTGTATCTGAGAAAATCGGAAAGCTGCGACACCATTTCCCGGGCTTTAGAGGGCTCTACCAGTGTGAGGGCGCTGATTGAATTGAGGCTATTGAACAGGAAGTGAGGATTGATCTGCGACCGAAGCACATCCAGCTCTGCCTTCTGGACGTGTCCTTTCAGCTCGGTTTCCAGCACCAGCTTTTCTTTAAAGTTATTGTAGTAAATGATTACGTAATAAATGAGGGTGATCATGGAGTAGTATAGCAGTCCGTTGATCACTTTCCAGATCAGCGATTTTTCAAACAAGGCTTCGAACTTAGGGCCGATCACGGGAATGATTGCTTCGCTGTAGTAGCCCGTGGATGTCCAAAAGAAAATGGTGATGGACGCGATGGAGAGGTGTTGAAGAATAAGCGACGAGGTGCTATATTTTTCCATTTGGCTAAACTTGACCGAATACCAAAGCGCCAGGCCTAAAAAGCTAAACTGGACGTTAAAAACAAGGCTATCGATCAGCGCCACGGACAGTTCTGCCTGAAACACTTTATAGTTGGCCATGAAGTGCCCGAACGCTATAAGCAGCCAAAAGGCGAAGTAAATAATCACATATAGCCGCCGGGTTAAGATGGGATGTACCATATCTTGTTACTCGTTATTTGGTGTTCGTTGTTGGTTCGCGCAAGCCTGCAAAGGGCATCTCGCCAAAACAATCAACCGGTTAGCCAATTACCTTCTTGCGTAGCTTTTCATCTCGCCCCCTCCGAATATGGCCACTCCGCTAACAATCAACTTGCGGGTGTTATCTACCGGATCCGAGGCATGGCCCAGGTTGCGCTTGTCACTAAATCCTCCAAAAATCGGCGTAATTTTAAACTCAATATGCCAATGTGCAGGCACAATTAGTTCCCATCCGCCAAATACGGCTGTTACTTCAAGCACATTCACGCCCTCGGCGAGGTTCGCTTGGGAAAGGTCGATTTCCGAGCCGCCAAATACCGCGGTGAGCCTGCCACCTTTGAAGTTTTGTGAGGTAATCTTCCGGCTGCCACCGCCAAACATCGCTACTTCGTCCAGCACATCTTCTGTGCTCTCCGAAGTCGCCGCGTCGCCGCCCCAGCCTCGATTGTAACTTCCTTTTTTTTCACCCCAACCCCTTCTCGAAAGCGAAAAAATGACTAATACACCCGCTATGATAAATACCACGGGCCAAAACTGCATGAAATTATGAAAGATGGGGTAGAAATAGCGGTTTACTAGAAAAAAGCCGCCAATACTGATCATTACGATGCCTGGCGTGGGGTGGTCGTGCGTAAGCAATGAAAAGACGCCCACGCCGATGAGAATCATCTGCCAGCTAAACATCCAATGCGGCAAAAGCCAATGGTCAAACTTGCCCGCCAGCAGTATGATCCCCACCAGGATCAGCAGTCCGCCTAAAACTAATCGTTTTTCTTTGATAAATGGAGCCATGATTATTTGTTTTAATTACGTTGTAAAAATGTTGCAGCTCTTTATTTTATCCGAT
>CAYUJK010000706.1:0-1721 GCA_964444895.1 uncultured Roseivirgaceae bacterium | reverse complement strand
CATCAACCGCTGAAAAAAAGCCAAAGGAAATAGAAAGAAATAGAAGATAATGAACATGATAATATAGTTCATTACCAGTCCTAAATAGTGGGAAAAAGAGAGCCATCCCTTCCCTATTACTGATGTTATCCTTTTAGAAACCAAAGAAATGGCCAGCAAACCTATCGACAAATAGATAAGCCAACTCACATCGAGCCAAAGTGAAGCTATGAGAGAAGCTAAAGCTAAAACAATAATGGTTTCCAGCGCTTTTTCCCTGTTCATCAGAATAACGTGTAAATGAATGGCGCCAACGCCGAGCCGCTTGTAAAAAATATCAATGTTCCGAAAAGCACGAATATGATGATCAAAGGCACAAGCCACCACTTTTTTCGCTCCTTTAAAAAAAGAAAGAACTCTTTGATAAACTCCATCTACTTTTCAATTAAATAATTTTCCAAAACCAAAACGTCCATACCGGAACGCATAAAACAAAGATAAGCGTCCTCAGGGGTGTTGACAATGGGTTCATCTTTGACATTGAAACTCGTATTGATCAACACCCCAATCCCCGTAAGTTGCTTATAAGCTTGGATTAAATCCCAGAACGCGGGATTTAAATCCCTTTTCACTACCTGAACCCTGGCAGAAAAGTCAACATGGGTAATGGCAGGCAAATCAGACTTTGCAAACTTGCGCTTTTCTTCCAAACTGTACTCCTGAAAGTCCCTCGGTAAATCTTTTCTCAATGCTTTCTTTACCGTGCTTGTAAACAGCATATAGTAAGAATGTTTGCCGGCCTCAAAATATTCATCATAATCCTCCTCGCAAACCACGGGAGCGAATGGTCTGAAACCCTCTCTGAATTTAATTTTCATATTCAAATTATACTGCATATCCGGGTCTGTGGCATTTGCCAATATACTCCTGTTGCCTAAAGCCCTGGGGCCAAATTCCGTTCTGCCCCTGTACCAACCCACTACCTTCTTTTGCGCTATGCATTGTGCGGCTACTTTCGTTAACTCTTCCCCATTTTCAAAATGCTGGTAATTACATCTGTGTTTTCGCAAAATCCTCTCGATATCCAGGTTGGAGTACCTGGGCCCCAGATAAGTATCAAATGGTCTCTTTAGGCCGCTGAATTTCTGCCCTTGCTTCACATAAGCTGCCGCAAGCGCTGCACCCAAGGCCCCGCCGGCATCTCCGGCAGCGGGCTGTACATAAATATCGTCAAAAACCTTTTGGTTGTATAAAACCGAATTAGCCACACAATTAAGGGCTACTCCACCCGCCAAGCACAGGTTATTTTCACCTGTTTCCTGTTTTATGTGTTCGATTAGTTTGATCAGCACCTCCTCCGTAACTTTTTGTGCAGCAAGCGCCAGATCAGCATGCTGTTGCTCCAATTTTTCGTCGGGCGACCTACTTTTCATTCCAAATAGCTTTTCCCACTGTTTTGGATTTACCATGCGCAGTCCTACCGCATACTCAAAATAATCCTGATTCAGCTTTATCGAGCCATCCGGCCTGATGTCTACCAGATTTTCCTTAACGATAGCTATAAAGTCTCCTACTCTTTTTGAGGTAGCATTGCCATAAGGCGCCAGCCCCATCATCTTGTATTCACCGGCATTTACTTCAAAGCCTAAAAAATAGGTGAATGAAGAATAAAGCAAGCCCAGGGAATCGGGGAAATGTAGTTCGCCCAACACCTGAATACCCTCTACTCCACAGGCTATTCC
>CAYUJK010000705.1:0-1722 GCA_964444895.1 uncultured Roseivirgaceae bacterium | reverse complement strand
GCACCGGACTTTTTACCCACAAAACGCATGTGCCCGGAAAACAAAATAGTATATGTGGAAACAATGTGCTCTCCGTATTGGAAGATACTGAAGGAAATATCTGGGTAGGTACCTGGGGAGAGGGTGTTACACGCTACAATCCGAAAACGGATACCTACCGGCATTACAGGAACGATCCGAACGATGCCTTCAGTCTGGGCGGTAATAACGCCTGGACGATTTATGAAGATAGTGGGGGGAACATCTGGATAGGCACCTACTGGGGCGGTCTAAGTCTTTATGACCCGCAAAATGATCGCTTTATCCAACATAAAATGGATGTGGAAAAGCCCAATACCATCAGCAGCAATGTGATCAATTCTGTGATCGAAGATGACGAAGGTATCATTTGGATAGGCACAGTGAATGGCGGGCTCGACCGCTACGACCGCAAAACCGGCACATTTCGCAACTTCCTGCATCACCCCGATTCCAATAGTTTGAGCAATAATATTATTACTTCTCTCACCAAGGATACGCTGGGCAACCTTTGGATCGGCACGGCAAATGGCCTGAATTACCTGGACCTGAAGTCTGGGAGATTTACTGTTTATACAGTGCAAGATGGTCTTGTTCACAACTACATCAGGGGGGTACTTGACGACAAGCAGGGAAATCTGTGGGTGAGCACCAACGGGGGAATTTCGCATTTTCATGTAGCTTCAAAAGCCGTTAAAAACTTTACGGTAGCAGACGGATTACAGGCTCCGGAGTTTAAAACCCATGCAGCGCTCAGAAGCAGCACCGGCCTTATGTATTTCGGTGGGATCAATGGCTTTAATGAGTTTCACCCCGAAAGGGTTGAGGCCGCTCCGTATGATCCCCCGATTGTGTTCACTGATTTTCGGGTTTTTAGCGAGCATGTTCCCGTCTCTCCAGAGTACAAGGGCGAGGATTTTGTATTACGCAAGTCAGTTACCGAGTCCTCGGAAATCGTGTTGTCATATAAAGAATCAGTGTTTTCATTCGAATTTGCCAGCCTAAACTACACCGATACCCGGAAGAAGCAGTACATGTACAAACTGGAGGGGTTTGATGAAAAGTGGAATGAAATCGGAGTAAAACGTACGGCTACGTATACCAACCTGAACTCCGGTGAGTACCTGCTAAAGGTAAAAGGCCTGAACAACGATGGCGAGTGGTCGGATAAAACATTGGAAATGAAAGTGATCATTACGCCTCCCTTTTGGGAAACGTGGTGGTTCAGATTGCTTGTGACGACGGTGATAGTGGGGATCTTTGTGGCCTGGTTTATGGGGCGAATCACCCGGATGAAACAGCAGAAGCAAGAATTGGAGGAGCAGGTACGGGAGCGTACCAAAGAGCTAAGCCTGGTGAATTCAGAATTGCAGGAGCAGCGCAAAAGATTGGAGATTCTTTTTAACGATGTGAAGGACAGCATCAGGGCTGCTGAAGTCATTCAGAGTTCGTTGCTGCCCTCGAAGCCATTCATCGAGAACCTGCTGCCGGAATCATTTGTGCTGTACCGGCCAAAAGATGTAGTGAGCGGCGATTTTTATTGGGTAGATGAAAAAGCCGGAAAGATCGTCGTAGCGGTGGGCGACTGCACAGGACATGGCGTCAGTGGGGCGTTCATGTCGATAAACGGCTATCATTTGCTGAACAACGCCATCCACAATTGCCGTAAACCCACGGCGGCGGGGATCCTTGATCGCCTGCACG
>CAYUJK010000704.1:0-1737 GCA_964444895.1 uncultured Roseivirgaceae bacterium | reverse complement strand
GGTGGTTTTGCAGCCATACTGGAGCGAGAGTAACTCCACTAACTTTGTCAAAGTTTTGAACTTTGACAAAGTTGGCCATCAAAATTTTTAATCGCTACGAAGTTACCATGGACATACATCAATCTTTATTACCAGACTGTTATTATCACATTTATAATCGTGGGATCAACGGTGAAGATGTGTTCAAAGAAAGAGAAAGCTATTTCTTTTTTCTTAAAAGATATGCTTCTTTTTTATTCCCGGTTGTTGACACCTTCGCATACTGTCTTCTGAAAAATCACTTTCATTTACTTATCAGAGTGAAGCCTCAAGAAGACCTGACAGCTTTTCTCGATAAGAAGACTCCAAAGCCCCACTCAAAAAGCTCAGGGTTACATAGCCCTGATTTTATTGTAAGCAAACAATTTGCAAATTTCTTCAGCAGCTATTCCCAAGCGGTAAACAAGAGGTTCCATAGAACAGGTTCGTTATTTGAAACTCCTTTTCATCGAATTCAAATCGAAGAAGAAAGCTATTTCACCAGACTGATTTGGTATATTCACTTCAATCCGCAGAAACATAATTTTGTAAGAAATTTTTCCGACTATCCCTACTCCTCGTACAAGAGTCATCTTAGTAATTACCCTACTAAATTAATGAGAAGGGAGGTCTTAGACTGGTTTGGAAATTCCCGGGAATACGTCCGGTTTCATCAACAAATGTATAATGACGAATCGCTTTCAAAATTGATAATCGAAAAGGATTAAATTAAACCAACTGGCAGGAAAGAGAAATAGAACTTGATCTATCTTTCCTGGGCAATGGTACTTTCAACGCCACACTTTTCGAAGACGGGCTGAATGCCGACCGCATCGCCACCGACTACCTGAAGAAAACCAGGCAGCTCGGCAGCAGCGATAAAATAATCGTGAAAATGGCCCGAGGCGGTGGTTTTGCAGCCATACTGGAGCGAGAGTAACTCCACTAACTTTGTCAAAGTTCAAAACTTTGACAAAGTTAAGCATCATCTCTTCTTGCGTTTCTTTTTGCCTTTATCGTCCTTCACCAATGTCATCTCTTCTACGAGATGGCCTGCACCCGCAAATTTGTCGATGATGAAAAGCGTGTAACGAATATCTACGCTGATGGTGCGCTGGTAATCAGGCTCAAACGCGATATCACCACTCATGGCTTCCCAGTTTCCATCGAAAGCAGTACCGATCAGGTGGCCTTTTCCGTTAATCACCGGGCTGCCGCTATTGCCGCCTGTGATGTCTGTATTCGTAAGAAAGCCCACAATCAGTTCTCCATCCTCGGCATACTGGCCGTAATTTTGGCTGTCGTGCAGTTTTTTCAATTTTTCATGGACGGTAAATTCCGGGTTTCCCGGATCTTCTTTTTCCATTACCCCCTCCAGAGAGGTAGTGTGCTTGTAGATCACACCGTCTTTGGGTTCGTAGCTCAGTACCTGCCCGTAGGTGAACCGCATGGTAGAGTTGGCATTGGGGTAGAAATGTTTGTCAGGATACATTTCCCTCAATCCTCTTACATAAAGCCTGTTTCCCCCCTCAATTTTCTCCATCGCGGAAAATCGTTTGCGCATCAGCGTGCGGTAAGTTGAAATCATCGACATTGCGACCTTAAAACCCGGATCGTTGATCAGGGTTTCAGAAGAGGGATTATCGAGGTAGGAGCGCAGTTTTTCGCGGTCAGTCAAGATTGAATGGGAGTACACAAATGCCGCCAGCGCCTCCATGT
>CAYUJK010000703.1:0-1758 GCA_964444895.1 uncultured Roseivirgaceae bacterium | reverse complement strand
TCAATCCTTTGACTCTGCCTTCAAGGGATGACGGAACATAATAATACCGAACAGCAGGGCAAAAACACCATATAAAAGCCCCGCCACCCAGACGACCAGAGGCATATCTTGCTGAGACGTCAGCACCTTGATCAGCGCCAATGCCACCACGAGAAAATGAGTAAAATTAGCGATGACTAACGGACGATTGTAAATCCCTCCGATCAGCCCGGCTTTTGCCATCCAGTTGAGCATACCAAAACCAAGATACAAGCCTCCCATTACCTGAACTAACAAAGTAGCACTGCCTGTCACGGGAATGTCTATTCCGTCCAATAACAATTCAGGTGCGAAGGACAGCACGATTCCTGAACCACCCACAGCTAAGGCACTGAGAGACATAATGAGTTTTGTATTCATTTCAATCTTATTTTGTTGCCTTTGGTTAAACATTCTTACCACGCTCCCTGATCAATTTCGCAGTTAGTACAGCGGGCAATGCCACACCCACGGTGATCAGCGCCAATTTGATAAACCCAACCGACGCGTAGAACGCCAGGCCCCGGTGCGTTCCGCTTCTGTCGGCTTTTCTCAGAAACTCCTCCAAATCTTTTGAAGTATCCATGTAGACATAGAGCATTAGGCACAGCACTCCCAACGCGTATAGAAACACGATATAGGCTGTCCTCATGAACTGCGTCATTTGATTTTTTTTATCTCTAACAGCACCTTATCCGGCCGCAGTGTCACCAGGGGCATCATGCGGGGCGCTATTCCAGCCGGCCGAATGTCAAAACGCTGAATGAAGCTATTGAGGAACAAGGCCATTTCGGCCATGGCAAAGCCGCTGCCTATGCAAAACCGGGGGCCTCCGCCAAAGGGATAGTAGGCCGGAGAAACCACCCGTTCCGGGCTTTCTTCTCCAAATCGCTCGGGAATAAAAGCGTAGGGGTCTGCCCAATAGGTAGGGTGATGGTGTAGTCCATATAAAAACTGGACTACAATGGTGCCGGCAGGGTACGAGTACTCCTCATACTCATCAGCTTCAGCCGCCACCCTGTCGAGAATCCAGGCGGGAGGATACATCCGCATGGCTTCCTTGAGCACTGCCGCAAGATGCCGGTCGCATACAGCGGCATCTATATCCAGGTTAGCGGTAGCCTCCCTGAGTTTGGCAAGCTGCTTTTGATGGCCTGCCAGCAGGAAGAGCGTCCAGGCCAGCGCATTGGCAGAAGTTTCGTGCCCGGCCACCAGTAAAATCAATATTTCGTCCACCAGTTGTTCCTCTGTCATCGGCTCGCCGGTATCTTCATATCTTACTTCCAGCAGCATGTCCAGCAGGTCGTTCACTTTTTTGCCACTTTCCTTTCGCTCCCGCACTATGTCGCCAATAATTTGGCGCGCCCGGCCCGATCGACCCAGGTTTTTCCGGATTTCTCCCGAGATCACATACCAGCCATATTTGTACGGCTGCCGTATTTCTTTCACAATGTACGACTGCACCTCGCTGATGATTGCAGCCAACTCTTGCACGTCGTGCTCCGGTATGTCTATGTCAAACAGGGTGTTGATGACCACTTCAAAAGCCAGCTTGTTCGTAAGCGGGTAAACATTCTCGCTGCTTCCTACGGGAAACCTTTCCAAAAAATCATCAACCGTATTTTGAATAATCTGGTAGAGCCCCTGCACTTTCTGCTTGTGGAATCCCGGCTGAATGAGCCTCCGCTGTCGCAGCCAGTATTCGCCATTGGCCGTGAGCAGCCCCTGGCCTATAAATCG
>CAYUJK010000702.1:0-1762 GCA_964444895.1 uncultured Roseivirgaceae bacterium | reverse complement strand
GCGCCTATCAGGTCGCGAAACACATACTGGTGAACGTGGTAGCTGGCCTCCATCGTAACGAGAAAAGTAACTGTAAAAAGCGCCAGGTACATCCCCCATTTTTTCCTTAGCAGGCATTTGGGCACCAGGTAGAAAAGGTTGAAATAAATAAAAGGCACTACGGGCGCGGTAAACACCGCGTTCAGCAGGACATTACTGAGTAAATCGGGGTAAAAGATCATATCCCTGGCTCCCCAAAGCAAAAGGTAGATCAGCCAAAAAATGACGTGATATCGGATTTCTTGCTTGTTTTTGTTCATCATCTAAAAATTTACAAACAACCCCAGGAAAAAGGTCCTGTCGGCAGAGGGTCGTATGGCTACCCGCTGCGAGCCGTCTTCTGAATACTGATACCCGAAAATCTGCTCCACACCAATAGGATTGTTCAGCGAGCCATACAGCACGGCAAAGTTACCCAAAAGTTGAGTAACATAGCTCAGGTTGATGCTCACATTGTGGTAGGCCCGGGTGCGATCGTCCAGGTAGAGCTCGTTGTTGGGATTAAAATACCGCCTGCCAGTGGCAAAAGTATAGGTAATGCCTGGTGTAAGCATCGGGTAATCCAGCGGACAATTAGCCACGATGTTCAGGGTATGGTCGGTAACAAACGGCGGAGTGGCAGCCATAGGGTAATCTTTATAGTTCCGCTCGGCATCCACATAAGAGTAAGAAACCCAATAGTCCAGGTTGCCGATGGACTCCTTATCTTTCCAGAATACGTCGACACCACGGCTATGGCCATTCCCCTGGTTGATAAGCGCCACCTCGGGTTCACCCTTCACGAGTTGTGTATAGCGCTTGTCATACAGCTCTACCCGCAGTGAGCGCGTGTCAGTAATCCACTGGTAGTTGGCGATCAGATGGGTAGCTTTTTCATAATTCAGGCTTGCGGTGTAAAAGAGAAATTCGCTTTCCGGCTTTTGGTAAAAATGCCCATAGGCGAGCGAAACCTGGCTGTCTTTCCCCGTTTTATAGGCCATCGACGTACGCGGCGCCAGGTTCATTTTACCCAGGAAGCTGGAGTGTTCTGCCCTAAGCCCGGCACGCAGCGCCCAGCGCTCACCCAGCGAAATATCCGACTCGGTGTAAAGAGCGGTGTACTGATCGTGGATTTCTCCTGCGTAGTAGTTGGTGGCAATGGCATTCTTCTCTGCGAACGACTCGACACCCATTTTTATGCTTGCGCCCGCGGTAATATCGTAGTACAAGGTGGTCTTGCCGTGGATGATCCTGTACTTGTCTTCGATGGTGTTGGCGTCGAAAGCAAGATCGTCCGTATTCTGGTTCAGCGCGACACCCGCATACAGGCCCCACTTTTTCCCGATCATTCCCTGGTAGTTGGTGTTCCAATACGTGGTGTTGTTTCGGTTAGAAAAGAGGTGCGGATCGTCGGCATCTTCGAAATTATGGGTATGAATGCCGATTCTGCCCCGCTGGTGCTGCAGCAAGCTTTTGAACATTCCATTTTTGGTTTTGTGGCGAAAAGCCCAGTTGGTGCCTATTCCTTCCGGCGGTTTTACCCAGTCCACGTTTTGGGGTACGGAGCCAAACAGCAGGTTGAGATTATTGTAAGAGAGATCGGCGATCAATGCCGTTTCCCTTTCGCCCCATACCTGCTGGTGCGATGCATGGATGCCAGCCATATTCACTCCTACACTTGAAGAGGTGTACTCGGGGATGTCCTGTGTTTCCAGCAAGAGCACGGACGACAGCGCCCTGCCAT
>CAYUJK010000701.1:0-1763 GCA_964444895.1 uncultured Roseivirgaceae bacterium | reverse complement strand
AATTACCTGAATGGCGTATTTGTCCACTCCGCGCGAATACGATCGCGAAAGAAAGAGGAAGCGAATGGCAAGCTGGGCAACGGATTTCCCAAAGAATACGCTATGCTAAAGGAGCTGAAATGCCTGATATACCAGAATTTCCGGAAGCTGAAACGCCCGTCTGACTATGCCGACCTGCTCCATATTACCACATCGGCACTTACCAAGACCACCAAAAAATACTATAACAAAACAGTAACCGATTTGATCCAGGATTGCGTGCTTGAAGAGGCCCGGAAGGAGTTGGCCCACTCGGGAAAATCAATCAAAGAAATAGCCGTAGCCCTGGGGTTTGAAGACCCCTATTATTTTAGCCGCTTGTTCAAGAAAGTCTCCGGGATCTCGCCAGATGTGTACCGGCAGCAGGTACATCGCTTTTTGCATGGGTAGTGTTTTTTGTCCATCACACGGCCCGATTTATCCATTTCCCTTGCGTGTTCACCAGCTTAATTTTGTCAGAAAAATGGATATTTATGATGAAATGGATAGCAATTATTGGCCGTACGCTTCTCGGCCTTCTTTACCTGTTTTCAGCAGTGAATTATTTCTTCCACCTGGGCGATATGCCCGAAATGGAAGGTGATGCCGCGAATTTTGTTACTTCGCTGGCGAACAGCGGAGTGATGACCGTGGTAAAAGTAATAGAAATCGTCGGCGGTGCACTCCTTGTTAGTGGGCAGTACGTGCGCTTTGCCGCCATCTGGCTGTTGCCTGTTACCATCATGGTCTTGTTGTTTCATGCGCTGCTCGTGCACGATGGACTGCCGGTGCCGCTGGGGATGCTGTTGGTGAATGTATTTCTGCTGTACTACTATCGCCGCGACCTGATGGTGGTAATGAAGAGGTGATAAAAAGGATATCGATTTTATTCTCCACAAGGCTTGCGATAGTCCGCTGAAGAGCAATATTTTTAGTGTATCAAATGGCTTACTATGGAGATAAAAATCGATGCCTCGATCCGTTCTGCCATGCCCGGTCTTCGGCTGATTGGCTTTCTGGCCGATGTGAAGGTAGAGCAGGAATACCCTGAATTGACAGGGAAAATAGAAGCAGAAACCGCTGAACTGGCCGGCCGCCTTTCTATGGAGGACATTGCGCAAATCCCGGCTATTGCCGCCACGCGTGCGGCCTACAAAAGCCTGGGTAAGGACCCCAGCCGATACCGGCCCTCCGCCGAGGCCTTGCTGCGCAGGGTGGTAAGCGGCAAGGGCCTGTACCGGATCAACAATGTGGTGGATGCGCTCAACCTCATTTCCGTCACTACCGGCTGCTCCATTGGCGGGTACGACGCCGACAGTATCCAGGGAGATGTTTCACTGGTGTGCGGCGCAAGCGAGATACCCTACGAGGCCATAGGCCGGGGGATGCTGAACGTAGAGAACCTGCCCATGCTCAAAGATGATACCGGCTACTTCGGCTGCCCCACCAGCGACTCCCTGCGAACGATGGTGACCGGCAAAACAACGCGGTTTTTGATGGTATTTTTCGTGTTTGGGAAAGATGATTTTACCGCTATACGGCAGATGACAGAAGATTACCTGCGAAAATATGCCTTTTCAAAAGAGATCGCGGTTTTCTTGACAGAGTAGTATCTGCTTATTATAAAAACCGGTGATAAAACCGGAATAGCTGCACCACGCAGATCAAAAGCACCATCCCCGCCAGCCAAAGGTATTTGGTGGTTTGGGTGAGCTGCTGTTCTTTTTCTTCGATTACCTTCTGTG
>CAYUJK010000700.1:0-1764 GCA_964444895.1 uncultured Roseivirgaceae bacterium | reverse complement strand
TGGGCGCCGGGGAGGTTTGACTTACCGGAACGGGACTCAAAATGAGCCACTTATCAGGAATGGTTTGCGACTGCCCCGGAGAAAAGGAGAGCAGAAGAATGAGATGCAGGGAGAGTATCCCCAGGATAGGTTTTTTCATTTTATAATAGATTTAGGTTTTGTACGATAAGATTTCGTAGCTGCGAAAATGTTGCAGTATGGACGCGCCTTACTCAATAATCATTCCCGCTTTCGTAGGAGATTGTTTTTCAATCAGTTAAAACTAAATAATATGCAGGAGGTAAAGAAATAAGTGTAACATAGTGTTCGAAATCGGTCGGTTGTTTTGTTTAAGCCTGGCAACAGGGTCTTTTACGCAATGTGTCTCGTGGGTAGCGGACACTCATTAATCGACAAAAACCCTTCGTTTGCTTACGCCCACGACAAATTGGTCAACTTTGCTGAAAAGAATCAAATTTATTTCTGATCTTTAATAATTATCTGAAAAGTGTCTAAACATTTTTTTGATTTTTTTATTGGGATGTGAAAGGATCAGTTTATCAAATAATGCATTTTAAGAGGGGTTTATTTCCGTTTTTTGTGGTTGCTCTGGCCATGAACACAGCGTTCGCATCTGGCGCTGGCCAGAGTGGAGAAGATACGCTCAGCGTGGCAAATCCTGCGCCTACCCTTAGTTGTTTTCAACGACCACGTTTTTTGGACATCAGCTACCGCACCCTCCCTGCCATACAGCAGTATCCGGCAGAAGGTGCAGGAGATCAGGATTTTGAAGGAAACAGGCTTTTTGAAGGCAAACTGAGTGTACCCATCGTGCTTAAGTCTGATTTTAAGCTCGTCAGTCAACTAAGGTACAAAAACGAATCGCTAAACCTGGGCGAGATCAACGATGATGATAGAGTAGTAACCTTAAACAACTCCGGACTGGCCCTTATGTTCCAGTGGTTTTATAAGGAAAATCATTTTCTTGGCGGACACCTGGGGGCGTCCTTGAAGTCCAATCGATACACCATGCCCCGTTTTTCATCGCAGTTAGATGTCAATACTTCGATAATAGCTGGACGACAGCGCGGCGAAGAAGTGCTGGCCCTGGGAGTGGCTTTTGCCCACAACCTCGGACGGGTGCAAGTGCTTCCCGTAGGGATATACGAAAGGCGTTTGGGCGCCCTTTGGCATATCAGCGCCCACCTTCCCAAGGAGCTGACCGTGTCCCGGGCTCTGGTGCCCGATAATTTTTACCTCGTCTTCGCTTTGGAAGGAAACGGCGCCGCGTACTACCTGCAGGAAGGTACGCTGGCCGAATTTTCTGATGTAGAATACCGCCGAAGGAGCATCGATTTGAGGGTGGGACTGGAAAAAGAAATAAAAGACTGGCTGTGGTGTGGCGCCTATACCGGGGTTTCGCAGCCACTCAGGTCGTTGCTGGTAGAAAGCGGTCAGCCGTCCCGCTATCGTGTACACAATTTTGATCAGTCCGTCAACCCCTTTGTGAACGTATCCTTGTTCGCCGTTCCGCCCAGGAGCTTATACCAGAAATTTTCAGGTCGATAATCTCATTCAATAGCCACAAAGGCGCAAAGAAAAAAACAGCAGCGCTCATGCCTATCCTGGCTGATTCGCCAATGAAGTAGGCTATCCCTAATAAAAAAAGCTTCGACGGTGATTCCCGCCGAAGCCTTTTTTTGCAAGCGTAGGTGCCTTTGGTATTTCTACTTCTGGCGCCTAATTGCTTTTGGGACCGCCGCTGAGCATCAGCAGGTCCGAAAC
>CAYUJK010000699.1:0-1769 GCA_964444895.1 uncultured Roseivirgaceae bacterium | reverse complement strand
ACAGCGATGAATCACCGCTCACTGATATGCAAAAAAGCCGCTTCGACAGCCTTTCCTACTTTCCTGTAAATCAAAAATTCAAGATCAAGGCTAAATTCGTCCGGAATGAAAACCGGGAGGAGAAGGTAGTACTCACTTATACCGACGACACACAGAAATCCTATTTGAAATACGGTTTCGCGGAATTTGAGGTAGACGGTATCCCACAGAGGGTGGCTATTTTAAAACCGGACTTTGCTGTGGCTAAAAACTACCTGTTCCTGCCCTTTTACGATGAGACCAGCGCGTTAGAAACTTACGGAGGAGGAAGGTATTTGGAACCCGAAAAGGAATCGGGCGGCTACATCATCCTCGATTTCAACAAGGCCTACAATCCGTATTGCGCATACAATGAGGAGTACAGGTGTCCCATTCCGCCGCGCGAAAATCAAATTACCGCAGCCATAAAAGCAGGGGAAAAAACATTTGAACTTAAAATCCTGGAATTTCAGCGCTGATAAGTGACCAATATTCGTACTCGTACTCAAACAGCAAGGTAGCCAAGCCTTCGAACAAGGTGGTGTGATTGTCTTCAGAAATGGCGTTAAACTTCAAGCCTACCTCCACCACTGCGCGGCATTTGTCGAGGTCAAAGTCTACTTTTTCAATGTCCTTCCGCTGTACTTCAAACCGCTTCCAGGCGCCTTGAAAGAGTTCTATTCTGCTGATATAGTCATCGCGATCTATTTTCTCACCTTTGCTGCTCTCCATATTCTTGGCGAGTGAGTGCTCGTCGTATTCCATCCATTCTCTCTCGAGTAGGGCTTTCAAAAAATCTTCGGTATTGCGACGCAGGTCATAGTCGTGATTGGGGTGGAATTCTTCGTAAATAAAATTGGTCGTCATCCCTTCGATCTTCACATCGTCTATTTCATGGCTGAAAAGCTCATCGGTGATGAAGGCGTAGATCGTGCGGTCATCGTATTCAGCAAGGCAATCGAGGTTTACGCCATTTTCTCCCATAATATCGACCAGCCTGTCCAATTCTTCCGCCACCTGTTTATCGTTCAACTCGTTTACTTTTTTAAATTCCGGCTTGCCGATGTATTCGTACACGGGTATCTGCGTGGCATTTTTGTGTTGCTCTTCAAAATCATAAATATAGTTGAGCCACTCATTCTCCACGGCGGGGTCCAGCTTGCTTTCATCAGGAAAATGGGCCTCGTGCTCAGCCATCAATTTTAACTTCAGCAAGTTATTTTCCATTTGCAGTCTTTCTTCCGGGGTTAATGATTCTTCGTCTTCAGTCATCTTTTATAATTATTATATTTAGACCATCTTTAGATAAATTAAAATAGATAAAACTACAATGGTTCGCAAAGAGAAAAACGTAAAGATTGCTCTGTCGCTGAAAAAAGAGAGGCCATCATGGAACTGATAGTCATCACCATTGCCGCTTTCCTTACCGCCATACTCACTTTCTTTTCAGGTTTTGGCCTGGGCACTATCCTCACCCCGGTATTTGTTATCTTCTTCCCCATTGATCTGGCTATTGCCCTTACAGGCGTGGTACATTTTTTTAACAATGTGTTTAAGCTGTTTCTGGTAGGTCGCCGGGCCGACAAGACGGTGCTGCTGTGGTTTGGCTTGCCGGCAATTGCCGCGGCCTTTATGGGAGCTTGGCTGCTGATACACCTCGCTGACTTGGAACCGATGTTTTCCTACACACTCGCCGGAAACGTAATGGTCGTAACTCCGGTAAAATTTGTTGTAGCGCTCTTGCTGATTGT
>CAYUJK010000698.1:0-1772 GCA_964444895.1 uncultured Roseivirgaceae bacterium | reverse complement strand
AAAAGAACTTTTACAAGGCAAGGGCTTAAAATAGGATTTTGACATACTTTTGGCTGACTCACTGTCGTACGCAAGCCTCTTATTTTTATTTACAGACGATTTTCCCAGCATTTGGGAACACTTGAGATACGTACAGGAAAGGCCATCAATTAATTGCATCCGCGAAGACAATACGTAGCAATGATTTTCATGAATAACAATAATTTGCTATTATTATGCAATCGATTGATATATCATTAGGAAAAGATGCCAATAATTTGCCAGCTCAACAATGCGAGCGTTTTGTACCACGCTTAAGGAGCAAAATTTGCTAAAATGAAATTAAAATTAATTATAAATGAAAAGTGAATGCCTATGATTGATGGATATACGAACTGAATGAGAATCCCCAGCATTGCGTTGATCGTGATCAAGGATCATCGGACAACGATTTTACCCGAATACTAATACTAATGTTGTACTATTTTAAAACTTTTAACTTATGAACAAATTATTCAAATTTTCTCTATTCTTAATGCTACTCGGAGCATTTGCAGTTGCTCTGGTAAGCTGTGGAAATGACGATGAGGGTGGAACTCCGGAACCAGAACCGGAACCATGTACTTTTGCCGAAGACCCGGATTGCTTCTGCGATGAAAACCCAACAGATCCTCAGTGCGAAGAGGAAGAACCATGTACTTTTGAGGAAGATCCGGAGTGCTTCTGCGAAGAAAATCCTGAAGCGGAAGAATGTCAGGAACCCTGCGTATTTGAAGAAGACCCGGTTTGTTTCTGTATCGAGAACCCTGACGATGAGTTGTGCGAACCCATCAACACTAATTGGTGGACGGGCACCGGCGGCGGAGATGGCTTAGGCTCACCAGGCACTATACCGGGATGGTATTCTCAAGGACATGGCGAAGGTCAATGGATAAGAACGATGCAATTGTCAACAGGTGTACAAGGAGCTGAGACCGATACTTTGTTAGTGATAGATGTGGAGCAGGAAAGTTTTGACGGTCTAGATCCGTATCAGCGATCACAGGTAAATAACAGTTTAATTGCCGGCGGTGATCTTCCTGGTGGCAGATACATGATGATCGCTAGGGTTCGAGCAGACGGCGGAGGTCGTACTATAAGATTCCAGGCTGAAACAGGAGGTGACCACAGCTATGCGGCCCTTGGCAATGAAGTGTATACATCTGGTGGCGGGTGGCATATTATTGGTTTCTTATTCCAATCACATACTGCTGAGGGAAATCAATTCCAGTTCCCCATCCAGTTCGCTTATGCAGGAAATACCGGAGCCAAATTCATTGTTGACTACATGAAAGTGATTAAGGTATCCGATGATTGGATCGACCCTGCAGAAGATCCTGAAACCTATTGTGAGATATTTGAAGGAAACAATTCGGCTGCATTTGGCGGTGCTGAGCCTTTAGTAGTTTGTGATTAAAAAAATTAATTTTTTAGATATAAAACAAGTTACAGATCATTAAAAGGTTTTTCCAAAACCCATGGGAATAAATCTCTCATGGGTTTTTTTGTTATTTTGTTGTCTGAGCTTTTTGATCAACTGACGCATTCATTTTTATACCAATTCGATTTTATTTTGTAAACTGGTACCCTCTCTTACTACACAACCGGCTTTAGTTTGCACAATTGCTGAACTGTTGTATTCGTTTCACCCGCCGAAGAAACGGAAAGTGAAGAAAAAACCTATGCAACTTAATCTCCTAACTTCACCTTCCATTAGTTTTTCCTTATCTGAATATTTTTTATAATAAAATAAT
>CAYUJK010000697.1:0-1778 GCA_964444895.1 uncultured Roseivirgaceae bacterium | reverse complement strand
ACCGTGGTCAGAAAAGCGCGTGGTTCCTGAATGAGAACGGGTTCCTCCCGCGCCAGCAGGCGCATAAAGGTATCATGCACAAGAACAGCTGCCTGATGAGAGCATCCGAGTTTCCTGCGTAACCAGCCATGAAGCCAACCGTGATGATCCTGATATAGCTCGGTAATCGAATCAGAATGGACAGGATTGACATTCAAAGCAGGCTCCAGCAAATAATTTCATTGATTGAAACAACTAACCGATATGACGAAACGTTATGTTCCAGACATCACGGGCGTCCGGAATACCCTTCAGAGAACTCATACAATACTATGATAATGATTCTCATTGTATCTTGCCAGATAGTAGTTTCAATACAATTTTGCTAGTCTGAAAAACATGTACTTGTTTACGATGTCTATCTCAACGTAACAGTCATTCTCAAAGTTCCGGGTTACAGTGGAAAGGCAACGCCCCCTAAAGAAAATCGGATGGCAAACAAACCAGTCACCGGAAACTTTATATGACATAAGGGAACAGAATGTTTGTTAAGCCTTTTTTAAAATTACTCAGAAGAAATCAGCTGTCAGCAGCAATAAGCATCAATGTATTGCTTAAACCTTTTTATAAACTTACTTATTTAGTTGCAGCAAAACAAAGTGGTCTGCTTCATCTGTTATCTGAAAAACCTGTCTCATTTGAAAAACTTAGCGAAACTTACTGCAAGAACACAAAGAGTCGCGAAGCATTGGCATCCTGGTTGCAGTTGGGCATTCGCCTCGGCTATTTGAATCTGGGTGCACAAGGGTACTCTCTGCAAGGATTAGCAAAGAAAATTGCTCTGCCGGAAAATGACGCTACGTTAGCACTTGCCCAAGAGGTAGTTGGGTTGCATCATAAATTGATCTTGAATACGCCGGAGAAACTCCAGAACGGAGAGCTCTGGAAACTTGAGGATCAGGATGGTGAGCTAATTGCTCGCTCTTCCCGAGTACTGGAAGTTTTCCAAACAGAAGCGATTGACCAGACCTTTCCTATTTCCGGTGCTATTAATTTACTTGAAATAGGTTGCGGATCCGCTTTTTACATTTATTATGCGGCAACAAAAAACGAATACCTGTCTGCGCTCGGCCTTGAGCTACAACCAAACGTCGCTGATCTGGCACGCCGGAACATTCAGAAATGGGGCTTACAGGATCGTGTAAAAATAGAAACAGGCGATATTCGTGAAAAAGCCCCTGTACAGGTTTTCGAAATCGCCACGCTGTATAACAATATTTACTATTTTCCCGTTGAAGAACGGGTATCTCTTTTAAGTCATATCAGAAAATTCATCAAACCTGATGGCTTCTTACTCTTGACAACCTGTTGCCAGGGAGGAAATTTAGGGATTGAAGTCCTGAATCTTTGGGGAGCAGCCACGACAAGTGGCGGTCGACTGCCCAGCGTCGATGAAATGGTTGATCAATTGAAAAAAGCCGGCTATAAAAAGATTCAGGCTATCAGCCTTATCCCCGGCGATCGCTTCTATGCGTTCAAGGCACATCGTGAAGATTAATTGAGTGCTCCCTCGTTGGAATATATTTGTGCATAGAAACTTCGGCGGACAGACAGGATTGAAGCGCACTCTCTGGCCAAGAAAAACATCACCCATGATACGAGCTCCTATTGGCAACCAATCAGATCGATTTCACCATCAAGCATAATATTTCCTCCAGAGCTAGGATCAATATGATGATGTAGAAAACGAAAAAAGTCAGTGCCAGTTAAAAATAGATGAAAATGGCATCAAAATCCAA
>CAYUJK010000696.1:0-1781 GCA_964444895.1 uncultured Roseivirgaceae bacterium | reverse complement strand
GCGCCGAGGGCTGAGGCGTTGGGGGCTTCGGAGGGAGTAATTTCGTAACCAGGAAGCTCGTGAGCCAACAGTCGAAGAAACAGTTCATTGTGAATAAACCCACCATCGAGGAATATCCGTCTGATACCGGAATTGCCTCTCGCCAACAATACAGACGCTTTTTGCAGTCGCGCTAAGCCCAAATTGAGTTGGTGGTAGGCATGCTCAAACGAATCGCAGGCAGCAGGTTCCCAGCGGTTTTCGGGAAACAAGCCCTCTACAAGCGCTTCATTGCCGATCGTTTCGGGGTAATAATTACAAACTACTTCGCCTGATAACAACTTGGCCAGGTAGGCTTCATCCACTTTTACCGACTTAAAATAGTCGGGGTTTTTATGGAAAGCTTCTGCCAGTCTTTCTGTCTGCTGCTGGAATTCATTACCCAAAAACAGCCGAGAGGCTTTCACGGGCTTCCCGTGAATATCCAGGAAATGAAGACAATCTCTTTCCAATTCATCAGATGTGAGGCCGTCTTCGGTAAAGGGGTTGAGCGTGATGCTCCAGGTGCCGGTAGAGATCAGCAAAAAGGGTTCCTGAACGCGCAACAGGTAAGACGCCAGTGCGGAAGAGCTGTCGTGAATGCCTACGCCTACCTGCACTTTTTTTCCATGAATGGTGGCTTCAAAGTGCGTTTTGGCCGAAACAGGTTCGGGTAATATTCTCAAAATGCTTTCCTCTTGCAGCCACCGGTGGTATTGGCTTTGGCGGAAATCCCACAGCCGGGTATGACAACCGATGGAGGTAGGCTCTGCCGCCATTTTTCCGGTAAAAAGAAAGGATAAATATTGTGGGAGGTGAAGACTGTGTTTTATTTGCCCAAAAATCTTCGGCTTGTCGTGCTTCAGCCAGTACAACTGCAATCCGGAATTGAGCATGGCCAGGTTGGGTGAAGCGGTTTCCAGGCTGTTTTCCTGCTCGGGATATTTCGCAAAAAACCGGTCGAGCGTGCGTTTCGGGTAGGGCTTCAGGTAGTTGTAAAGGGGTGCTACGACGCGGCCATCACTGCCCAGGTGAACAAACGAAGCGCCATACGTGGAGAAGTTCAGGGCGCGAAGGTTATACTTCCCGGCGGCAATGTGCTTGCTTACAGTGGATTTGACCCATGCCGAAAGCGCCTCTACGTCTTCGCATGGAAAGCCGTCGTCATCTTCCGTTTCTGCCAGCGACACGTATTCTTCGAATACAACGTCCAGGTTTTCATCAAAGAGAAAAAACTTTTTGTTGGTTTTGCCAATATCAAAAACAGCGGTAACGGGGATCAAAGCTTAGCAAGTTGAATTTAAACACATTTCATCGCTAAAATCGCAATTTCCAGGCGGAATATCTAACCTGCACTTTCCTGCTTTATGTGAAGTGTGAAATAACAAGCGTGGAAAGTGTGGGCCTGTAGAGAGACTTCTTCATCCGTACTTATTTAGTACGAGATTGCCGCGTCATTCCGCTGCGCTTCCCTCCTCGCAAGGACGGTGAGGTGGGGTTGTCAGCTCGTTTTATCCACCAAAGAATTGGGCCATCTCCCTACCGTCATCGATAGTGGTTTCCCGCCACAAGCAGAAGACACATGGCGATTTAGTACTTGACGGGTTCATTGAGCCTTCTTTGTCCGTACTTATTTAGTACGAGATTGCCGCGTCATTCCGCTGCGCTTCACTCCTCGCAAGGACGGTGAGGTGGGGTTTCAGCTTGTTTTATGCGCCAAAGAATTGGACCATCTCCCTACCGTCATCGCGAGTGTCTTCCCG
>CAYUJK010000695.1:0-1786 GCA_964444895.1 uncultured Roseivirgaceae bacterium | reverse complement strand
TTAATTGTTTAATAAAAGATAAAATACGCTAAATTTGTGATTATGAGCCGCGTAAAAATGGATAGTACGCTTATAATTAGGATTGCAGCATTTTGTTTTCTGTTATTTTTAGGAACCACTCAGGAATCACAAGCGCAGCGATACAGCCATGACAATACCCTTGGTGGTATAGAGAATGTGCGTTTTGTAGCGCTCCGGAATGGTGGTATCATTGAATTTTCGTGGAACATTCAGAGTACCCGGGAAATCACCACCGTAGAAGTGATGCGCGGACAATTTAACGATAAGGATGAAATACAATGGGAGTCGCTGCGAAGATTTGATAGCTCGGAATCTACTTATGTAGACTACGACCCCAACTCCGGGAAGATGTTTTACAAGCTGGTGCTTATCGGCAAGGACGGAAATGCCAGGGAATACGAACCCAAATACCTGGTAAAAGGTAAATCCTAAGCTCTCTACACTACGTGAAGCTTTAGTTTCTTTCGTATCTCCTCTACTGTTTTTTTGAATGAAGCGTCTGTGTCACAAAAATCGCTCACAGCTTGCACGGCGTGAATCACGGTGCTGTGGTCTCTGCCACCGAAGTGGTCGCCAATGGTTTTTAACGAGAGGTTCGTATAGTCTTTCGAAAAATACATGGCTATTTGCCGCGCCAGCACAATTTCCTTTTTTCGGGTTTTGTCTTTAAGCTGGTCTATCGGGATTTTGAAGTATTCGGAGACGGTCTTTTGTATGTAGTCAATACCCACTTCCGAATCGATGTCGTGTACAATATTTTTCAGGGTTTCCCGGGCGAGCTCAAGGTCAATTTCTTTCTTGATGAGCGATGCATTTGCGATCAACGAAATGAGTACGCCTTCCAGGTCGCGCACATTTGTGTCGATGCTGTAGGCTAGGTATTCCACCACATTGTCGGGAATGATAATGCCGTCGGACTGCATTTTTCGCTGAATGATGGCAAAGCGCGTTTCGTAGTCCGGCTGCTGAAGGTCGGCGGTAAGTCCCCATTTGAAGCGGGAAACCAATCTCTCCATCAGGCCGGAAAGATCGCGTGGCGGGCGGTCGCTGGTCATGATGATCTGCTTGCCGCTTTGGTGCAGGTGGTTAAAGACGTGAAAAAAGATTTCCTGGGTTTTTTCTTTGTTTTCAAAAAACTGAACATCATCAATGATCAGCACATCTACCTGGAGATAGAAATTGGAAAACTCCTGGATGTTGTTGGCTTTGATGGCTTCGAAAAACTGGTTGGTAAACTTTTCAGACGAAACATACAGGACAAACTTATCGGCCAGGTTCTTTTTGATCTCATTGCCTATGGCCTGCACCAGGTGCGTTTTACCGAGTCCTACACCACCGTACAGCATAAGCGGGTTGAAGGAAGTGACTCCGGGCCGTTGGGCCACGGCGACTCCTGCCGAGCGCGCCAGCCGGTTGCAATCACCCTCCACAAAATTTTCAAAAGTATGATTAGGGTTCAGGTATGAGTTTCTGTTCGCGATCGACGCCGCCGGAATGTCAAAGGGACTTCGGTAGGCTGCCTTGTCATTGCCATTGGTATACGCCTTGCCACTGTTCGGGAAGTTCACCACGTAGGGTTTGTTCGTTTCATTCCCCTTGTCTATTACCACCGAATACTCCAGCTTGTAGTCTGGGCCGAGCTCATCATCAAGCACCGATCGCAACAAGTGTACATAGTGCTCTTCGAGGTATTCGTAGAAAAACTGGCTTGGCACCTGTATGGTGAGCACTTTGCCCTCAAGCTTTAAAGGCTTGATGGGCTTAA
>CAYUJK010000694.1:0-1791 GCA_964444895.1 uncultured Roseivirgaceae bacterium | reverse complement strand
GTGAAATCATTGCAGGAAACCCCGGTAAAAGCGCTTGAGACCGTTTTTGGTCGATATGGACGTGCTTTGTGGGACCGCGCCTGGGGTCGGGACGAGAGCCCGGTGGCATCCTACCGCGGACAAAAGTCAATGAGTACGGAATCTACCTTTCACACTGACAGCCGCGATACACCAATGATGGAAGCGCTACTAACGGCCATGGTGGAAAAACTGGCCTTTAAACTGCGCAAGGCCGGGAAGCTCACGTCCTGCATCGGGGTGAAACTCCGCTATAGCAACTTTGAAACGGTAAGTCGCCAAATGCACATTCCCTATACTTCATCTGATAAAAACCTCATTGCCCATGCGCTGCAGCTCTTTCATAAGCTCTATAACCCGGGTAAAATGATTCGACTGGTGGGCGTACGGCTTAGCAAGCCTGTTTTTGGAAGCCATCAGATAAGCTTGTTTGATGATACCGACGAAGAAATTCGTCTTTTTCAGGCGATGGATCTTATACGACTCCGGTATGGCGCCGGATCGCTCACGCGAGCTTCTACTCTCTCAGTTGGTAGCCGTGTAAGACAGGACTTTAACGCCTTTTCGGGGTAGCTCAGCAAGCTTTCAACAATATAGCGTCAATGCACAGAAAATCCGTTCTATAACAAGAAATTTCAAATGCCGTGTACCGATTGATTGTTTTTTAATATACTTTCTACTTTCTTTGCAGCTCTTATCAGGAAAGACGGAGGGATCGGGCCCTTTGATGTCTTGGCAACCTTGGTGATACTTGGTGCCAACTCCCGCTTGGAAATCCAAGGCAGATAAGTTATCCAGCCTCGTTCGCTTTCCTGAGACAATTTTTAACGACTAAAACTTATTAGGATTGAAGACTATTCAACAGCTCCTCAGCGAACGTATTCTCGTGATTGATGGCGCCATGGGCACCATGATTCAAAAGCACTCCCTGAAAGAAGAAGATTTCAGAGGAGATAAATTCAAAGACCATCCTTCCCCGCTGCAGGGCAATAACGAGCTACTTTCTATCACACGTCCTGATATCATCAAAGGTATTCACAGGGCGTACTTTGAGGCGGGCGCTGATATTGCGCTCACCAACACGTTTACATCTACTACCATCGCCCAGGCTGATTACGGCATGGAAGACTACGTGTACGAGTTAAATGTTCAATCGGCCAAAATTGCCCGAGAGGTAGCAGAGGAATTTACAAAAGCAGAACCCGATAAGCCTCGCTTCGTGGCGGGGTCTATGGGGCCTACCAATCGATCGGCGTCTATTTCTCCCGATGTGAACGACCCGGGATTCCGAAACATCAACTTTGACCAGCTAAAAGCGGCTTACAAGCAACAAGCAACGGCCCTGATAGAGGGTGGGGTAGACCTCCTGCTTGTCGAAACGGTATTCGACACGTTAAATGCCAAGGCTGCCCTATTTGCCATCCATGAGCTCTTTGATGAGTTAGGCCGCACGCTGCCCATTATGGTTTCAGGCACGATTACCGATGCCAGCGGCAGGACGCTCTCCGGACAAACCACCGAAGCATTTTGGTACTCCATGGCGCACGGCGACCTGCTTAGCATAGGTCTCAATTGCGCACTGGGTGCAGATATGATGCGTGCGTACCTCACTACGCTCAGCCGCGTGGCCAATGTGCACGTGAGTTTGCACCCGAATGCCGGGCTGCCAAATGAGTTTGGTCAGTATGACGAAAGTCCTGAATATATGGCTAAGGTGCTGGAAGACTACGCAAAAGAAGGTTTGCTGAATATCGTAGGCGGCTGCTGTGGTAC
>CAYUJK010000693.1:0-1797 GCA_964444895.1 uncultured Roseivirgaceae bacterium | reverse complement strand
TGAATGCCAAAGGAATATCCAAACCATGAAAAGAGCCTTTCGATGCATCGTCAACCCCACTTTTCCATGCCAGGAAATACACGTACAGGGGAGCGCTCGACTCCTGAGCCCTCGCATCCGCCGTTCGAATGGTATAAGGCCTGAAAACCTTATCGATCGAAAGGAGGTCCTGCGGCGTATAGTCAGGATAGGCCTTAGCAAACAATTCTATGTATTGATCGGTGCTGTCGCCGTATTCTTTTGCCAACCGCTCCCTGGCTTGCTCTATGGTGAGGTCTTTTTCGCCGTAGGCCGTTCTCACAAGCTCGTTCAGCGTGGTGCCCATCATCAGCGGTATATCGCTTGAAATAGCGGCAAACCCGGGACTGAAAGGCTGCTGGAGCAAAATCACCCCATCTGCCGAAGGCGCAAAACCGAACATGGTGGGTGCCCCGGGCTTTCTGGGGCCGGAAATCTCCGCTATGGCGTCGTTCCCTGCTTTTACCAGGTCCTGGTAGGGCACAGTGTCCAGCTTTTCCACCTCTTCGGGCGTAAGCCCCAATTTCTCAAGCACTGCCAAACCCAGTTCTTGCGATTTTTCTTTATTCATGGTATTGAGAAGGGTTCCGCTTTGAATGATGGCCTTGTGGAACAAACCTTTGGCCGCCGGCATACACATGAGTGTGCCTACCTTGCCACCGCCACCCGATTCGCCCACAATGGTTACGTCAGATGGGTTGCCCCCAAACTTCTCTATATTTTTTTGGATCCACTCCAGGGCTTTCACGATGTCGAGCATACCCACATTGGCCGATTGCACGTACTTTTCGCCACAAGCCGACAAATCAAGAAAGCCGAGAATATTCAGGCGGTGATTTACCGACACGAACACCACATCGCCTTTTTTAGCCAACGCTTCGCCGTAAGTCATGGGATCGTTGCTGGCGCCAACGTGAAAACCACCGCCATGCAGCCACAGCATTACCGGACGCTTTTTGCCATCCTTTATTCCCTGCGTCCACACATTTGCACTGAAGAGTTCTTTTTCGTGTTGAACGGAATCGGGATACCAGGGCACAACTTGCTTGGCTACCGGCCCAAAGTCATTGCATTCCAGTACGCCTTCCCAGGCATCCGGCTCTTGCGGGGGCATAAACCGCTCTGCCCTGGCGTAGGGAATTCCCTTAAACGCATATATGCCCTCGTTAACACTGCCAGAGATCGTGCCTGCGGTGGTAGTAACGACGGGATCTTGAGGTTGACCGGCCTTTGGCTTACATCCTGTAAGGCAAAACCCGAGAGTCATTAAACAAAGGAAAATAACGTTTGCGATTGGTCTCATGAGGATAAATGTTTTTTTAGGTTATCAGTAAGGTGCAATAAACAAAAATGTCTATTCTATGCTAAAAAGTCCGCTTAACTTTTATGAACGGGGAAATTCACTGAGTTTTCCGCCCAGAGGGTCTTACGAGCTGCAAAATCCTGGTATGCTATTTTTTTATTCCACACTTTTCAGCATTTCTCTGATATAGGGTCTCACTTTTTCGGCCATGCCCGCCAGGTCATTCTCGTGGTATGGCAAGAGATATATTTTGCCTTCCATCGTCCCTGCCACATTTCTTGCAACACGTTCGTTTTCCAAATCTCCCATGCGGACCATAAGCAAGTGAAAATAGGGAAGGTCAGAACGTCGGTCGCTGATAACCATTTCATTGAAGTCAGACAATGCCGGGTCGCAATTGATATTACGTTGACCAATCTCAGGGTTTAAATACGCTTCAAATCCCGGAAAGGAATAGTGAGGATTGTTATTGTACT
>CAYUJK010000692.1:0-1804 GCA_964444895.1 uncultured Roseivirgaceae bacterium | reverse complement strand
ATAGTGAACAACCACGACAGGGCGCTGATGCACTTCATCAATCCGGTGGATTGAGACATGCATTGTTTTGTGTATAACTGTTTATTATTCTGGTTGTTACAAGCCTATAAGGTTTTAAAAACCTTATAGGCTTTGCCATCAGAGAATTTCTTCATCTAACTTCTCCAAGGCATTTTTGCTGACTACATAAGCATAAATGCTATTGGGAACGATCAGTAAATCATCATAGTCTTCAAACCGGGTTTTGCTGGTTAGTATCGCTTTCCCGAGGTTGTTTTTTGACATGAAGTATTTGAGCTTCCCGGCTTTCGGACTATCGGACCATTTGACTTCCACGGCCCAGTGAACTTCTTGAAAATTCCTGCTTACTTGTATTAAATCTACCTCGCCTTCCTCTTTTCCCATTTTCCAATTGGCATACCTTAAATATTCATGTTCTCCATGTAGATATTGCGCATACACTGCCGTTTCAACCAAATGTGGAAACCTTTCATCTGCTTCTTCTACGCGCCCAAACAAACCTGTATAGAGGCTCGGATTGGTTAAGTAAACCTTAAATTGAGTGATGTTCTTAAATCGCCTGGCTGAGACATCCACTCTATGCAATACTTTGATCAAAAATGCCGCTTCCAGGTATTTGATATACTTTTTAATGGTTTTGTTGTCGGTCTTTGTTTCTTGGGACACCTTCTGGTAATCAAGAATTTCACCAGTCCGATAGGACAACACATTGAAAAACTGTTGAAGCTCCAACGTGTTTTCAATTCCAAAAAGCCCGGGTAAATCCTTCATGATTACTTTATCTGTAATGTCTTTCTGAATTATCCGTTCCGGATTCTTCACTTTTTCAGAATTTAGCGCAATCTCCGGGAAACCCCCGAAATTTATATAGTCGACAAAGTGCCGGTTGAATTTTTCAATATCCTTGCTTTGATAAAACCTCAGGGGGCCATTGAGATTAACGCTTGTTTCCGACAATAGCTCATCGTAGCCATTGAGATCAATGTATTCAGAAAACGTCAGGGGTGGCAGAAAATAATCAGTAAACCTTCCGGCGCCACTTTCAATGCTCTTCATTCTCAATGCGGCAGCGGCACTTCCGCTGGCAATGAATTTTGATTTTCTGTTTTTGTCAACAAGCGACTTTAAATGTATTTCCCAACTTTTTAAATACTGTATCTCATCAAAGAAAAAATAAGACTCTTCTATTGATACACCATTGATTAGTAGTCCGTCACTGATTAATTCTTCTAGTGGAACATTGGTGTAAATAGGAGTGTCGAGACTAAAGTAGAATATGTTTTTGGCACTGACACCAGAATCGATCAAATCCTGAATCGTCTGGTACATGATAACAGTTTTGCCAATTCTTCGGGGGCCCATTAGCACAACAGCCCTGTGCGGAAATTTTTGAGTAACAAGCTCGTAAAAGCCTTTGTAATACCTCCGCTTGCTAAATTCATTGTAGAAAGGAATTTTTCCCTCTTCCCACCATGAATTATCGCTTTTGATTCTGTTTGTACGAATAGTTTTGTCGAAGCCCATGCACGGATTTTAAGGATAGCTATCCCAAAATTACAAATTTTAATTTTAAGGACAAGCATACCATAATTCAAAGAAATTTCGCAGAAACGAAGACTGCAAGCCTCCTAAACCTTTACAACTCTTCGGCAGTGTTTGGAAAATCCCGCATTCCGAAGTATTATCGGACAATTTATAATCCCGAAAAACAGTGGTATGTGGGAATGCTGGCCTCACAAACAGATTAGAGCCTGCACGAAGGCATCCGGTGAACCAAGCCCAC
>CAYUJK010000691.1:0-1809 GCA_964444895.1 uncultured Roseivirgaceae bacterium | reverse complement strand
ACCTGCACATGGCCGTTGCCATCGGTAACTTCTACCGTATAGTCGCCAGCGGGCAGGTTGGTTACATTCTGAGTGGCAGCGCCATTGCTCCATTTGTATGAATAGGGCGCGATGCCACCCATCACTGAAATGCCTATTTCGCCTGTTTGGTCGCCATGACAGGTGATGTTTTTGGTGTGCTCCAGCTTCACCATAAGTGGGGTGGGCTGCGAGAGCGTGAAGTTCATGATTTTGGCACAGCCCGATTCGTCGGTTACCCGCACGGAGTAGCTTCCTGCCTCCAGGCTATTGATGTCCTGGGTTTCTTCATCGTTGTTCCAGCGGTATTTGTAGGGGGGCATTCCACCTGAAACCTCGATATCAATGGCGCCGTCTTTACCGCCGTAGTAGGAGATGTCCTTTGCATTTCGGAGCGATACTACCAGGGAGTTGGGTTGAGTGATCCTGGCGCTCACCGAATTTTTGCACCCGTTTCGGTCTGATACGTCAACTGAATACTCACCGGCAGGAATACCAGCGATGTCCTGTGTGGTAGCGCCGTTATTCCATTTATAGGTGTAAGGAACTTTTCCTCCCTTAACATTGATATTGATGGCCCCGCCGAGGTCATCGGCACAACGCAGGTTTCGCACTTCGTCAAATGTGATTGATAAGGCAGCGGGCTCCACCACTTTCGTAGAAGAAACCTCGGTACATCCTTCGGCATCTTTTACTACCACGTCGTATACGCCGGCCTTTACGCTCACAAGGTCTTCTGTAATCGCGCCATTTGTCCACTGATAGGTATAAGGCGGAACACCCCCGCTCACGGTAATGTCCACGCTTCCGGTGGAGTCGCCATGGCATTTTATATTTTGTACGTCATCTAACGACCGGACAATGAGCGGCTTTTCTTCCACGTCGGCGGTGATGATCTCCTGGCAGAAATTTGCGTCCGTAATCAGCACGGAATACCGGCCGGAGTTGATTCCTGTAAGATCCTGGGTGGTTTGTCCTGTATTCCAACTATAGGTGTAGGGAGGTTTTCCTCCTGATACGGAAATGTCTATTTCGCCATTGTTGTACCCGTAGCAGAGGATGTCTTTTACAGACTCAATCTCTGCAGCCAGCTTTTCTGGTTGCCTTACCTCTATCTCCAGGGTGTCGCTACAACTGAACTGGTCGTATACTGCCACGCGATACAGTCCCGCTTTCAATGCAGCTACGTCCTGCGTAGTATCCCCGTGCGACCAATAGTATTTGTAGGGCGGGTATCCTCCGGAAGCCGAAATATTGATGGCTCCTTTGCTCTCACCATAACATACGTTGTGGTTTACCCCATCGAGCTTCACAATAATCTTGGGCGATTGTGTAATGATGATGTCCACTCCCCTTTTTCTTTCTGGTTGCTGAGGCGGGGCCTCCTGAGCGTACGTTAAATTGGCTATAAAAAAGAAAAAAATAGAGGCAAGGGCTAAGAACAAGCCCCTCCGTGTAAACCTTGAAGTGTCCATTTAATTAGTATTAAAAGTTTGATATACAGTTAACTAAGAACAAGGTACTACTTTCTGGTACTTGAATTGGGTGAGTAGCTGTTGTGAAAAATACATGTGATGTTATTTCAAAAAAATCCTATTATCCATAGAAAAAGTCCAATATAAAAATCAATTAAACGCCTGATTTTCTGATAGTTAATCCTGGTGTACCAACGGAAGAATATTTCCATGAGCGGGTATTTAGGATGCACTAAAGGGAAATTTAATTAACGAATGCCCTGCTATTTTTGGTATTTACGATGCAAAAATTACCTGATGAAAGGTATAATAAATG
>CAYUJK010000690.1:0-1810 GCA_964444895.1 uncultured Roseivirgaceae bacterium | reverse complement strand
GCGCAGTAGAGCCCGGTGGAAGACCTCGTACCGGGAGTTGCTCGCAAAGGCAGTCTTGAATACGGGGGGCTCCCGGCTCGTTGTGAAAAACCCCGCCAACACTGGCCGTATCAAGGTGCTCCTGGAGATGTTCCCCGATGCCAGATTTATACACATTCATCGCCATCCGGCGGAAGTCTTCTTGTCTACCAGAAAGTTTTTTACAGAATTGTTCCCAACGGTATGGTTGAAAAAGGTAGATCAGAGCTTTGTTGAAAGGCTTATCCTGGATGTCTACGCCAGGTTGTACGCCGATTATTTTGCACAAAAAAATTTGATTCCTGCCAAAAACCTGTACGAACTGCCATTCTCCGAGCTGGAAACCAACCCCATAGTACAGTTGGAGCGAATTTACGATCATTTAAATCTGGGTGATTTCACTGCTCAAAAGGATAAATTTATTGCGTATCTTTCCGGGGTAAAAGGTCACAGAAAAAGCCAATACGACATTAGCCCTGAAGAATTGGAAAGGGTAAATGCAGCCTGGAAGGAGCCCATGAGGCAGCTGGGCTATTCGGCGTATCACAACCACTGAGTCTTTTTACAGGGTACTTTTTTTTTTTGGATAACCGGAGTCTACTATGCAAGCAAAATCTACTATTCGCATTTTCGTTTTTTCACTGTTTTTTTTGGGGGTGCAGCTTAGTGCTTTTTCGCAGCAAACAGTTGTGAGAGGATCGGTATCAGATGCCGATTTGGGATGGCCGTTACTGGGCGTTAATATTACAATTAAAGACAAGCTCATTGGGGCTATTTCGAATATGGAAGGCGAATTTGTGCTTTCCACCCAGTTGGAACCACCTTTCACCATCGTCATTTCAAGCGTCGGATACGCCAGCCAGGAGTTTGAGATCACTGACAAGGTTACCCGTCTTGACGTAAAAATGGAGGACGCTTATTTGATAGGGGAGGAAGTGGTGATCTCTGCCAGCAAAGTAGAAGACAGAATTTTCAATTCATCTATTACCGTGGAAAAGCTGGGACTGCTGGAGCTTCAACAAACGGCTGCGCCCAATTTCTTCGACGAACTCTACAAATTGAAAGGGGTAGATATGGTGGTACAGAGCATGAACTTCAAATTTCCGAATGCAAGGGGATTTAGTGGCGAAAACAACCCTCGACTCAATCAGTTGGTAGACGGTGTTAACAATACGGCCCCGGGATTGAGCTTTGCAGCAGGCAATCTCTTTGGCCTTTCGCAACTGGATTTGGAAAGCGTAGAGTATGTAGTAGGGGCCTCATCGGCAGTGTATGGGCCGGGCGGCCTCAACGGCACCCTGCTCATGACCAGCAAAAACCCCTATGACTACCAGGGTCTCAGCGCCAGTGTACAGGCGGGAATTATGCATGTGGGGGCCGACTACCGAAATGGAGCTACCCCCATGGGTGACGTTAGCCTCCGATACGCCCAGGCGTTTAACAACAGGTTTGCATTCAAAACTACCTTTAGCTATACCAAAGCTACGGACTGGTATGGCGCCGACTACCGGGATAAAAACGACCTGGACAACAAGAGCCTGACGCGGGACACGAACCCCGGATACGACGGCGTGAACGTATACGGTGATGAAATAGTGGCAGAAGTAAACCTGCAGGATATTTTCCCGAACGTGTTGGCAAATGTGGCCAGTACGCTTGGCTATGAGCCGGGCTCAGCCGAATATACCGGGCTACAGAATCAACTTTCTCCCTATTTTTCTGATCAACTGGTAACGCGTACAGGATGGAAAGAGGAAGACCTGGTGGACTACGGCACCGAAAACCTCCGAAC
>CAYUJK010000689.1:0-1811 GCA_964444895.1 uncultured Roseivirgaceae bacterium | reverse complement strand
CTTTTGTTCCCGAAAGTGTTACCGCCTTTGAAGTGGGCTACCGTGGACTTTATTTCGAGAAAAGGATGTATGTAGATGCTTATCTCTTCCAAAACACTTACAACGGCTTTCTCGCTACCCAAAACCTGGTACAGAACCCGGGAACTCCTGATGAGCAGCGCTATCAAACTGTGGTAAGTATCGACAGGCCCCTTACGGCGTATGGATGGGCTGTGGGCGTAGATTACTCGGCAGGCAGGGGTTATGTATTGCAGGGCAATATTTCCTATAACGGGTTGGAAACAAATGACCTGGGCGCCGGCGTAGAAACCCGGTTCAACACGCCCGATTACCGCTTCAATATTGGTATTGGCAACCGGCACCTGCTGAAGAACCTGGGCTTTAGGGTCAACTGGAGATGGCAGAATGAATTCCTTTGGGAATCTTCCTTCGGGAACGGACAGATCCCTGCCTTTTCAACCGTGGATGCTCAGCTTTCCTACAAAGTGCGTAACCTGAAGTCGCTATTTAAGTTGGGCGGATCCAACGTACTGAACCAGTACTATACGACCAGTTTCGGCTCTGCAGGCGTAGGGGGACTGTACTACGTAAGTTGGACTTTTGATCAATTTCTGAACTAAGGGGAGACGCAAGCGTTTTGCGGCTCACAAATCCGCGGTGATTTATTTGGCGGCATTTTCAAAGTCTGACATCGAGAATGGTGCAGCGCTTTCGTCTCGGCCGAAACGCTTGTTCGGGTTGTTTTTCATCTCAAATCGCAGCCTGCCTCCTTTTACAATATCGCTATGAAGAATGTAGTGTTTCTCATGCTTATCCCCGTTGAGTTCGAGGTTTTCTACATAGATGTTGCTTTCTGATCGATCCGGGGCTTCAACAGTAAAGGTGTTTCCGTTTTCAAGCTGAAAAGTGACCTTGTTGAACAAGGGGGCGCCAATCACATATTCATTGCTGCCCGGGCAAACGGGGTACAAGCCCGCGGCGCTGAACAAGAACCACGACGACAATCCCGCTGATTGCTCATCTCCCAACAGCCCGTCGGGAGAGGCTTTATATAGTTTTTTGAATGAGTTGTGCAGGAGTTCCTGTGTTCTCCAGGCCTGGCCAAGAAAGTTGTAGAGGTACATCGCATGGTGCATAGCAGGGTTCCCGTGTACGTATTGCCCCATATCGGTTAGAACCAGGCTGGTCATTTCCGGGATCACCTTTTTATAGGTGCCCACCTTAAACTCCGGTGGTGTGATAAAAAGGCTGTCCAGCTTTTGGGTAAAATCCTTTTTTCCTCCCAGCGCATGGATCAAGCCGTTGACATCGTGAGGCACGGCAAATGTATAATGCCACGCGTTTCCAAGATGGAAGGGGCCTCCCCATTCGATAGGGTCAAAGTTTGCCATCCAGTCCCCCGAAGCATTTTTGCCATGCATAAAACCCCATTTAGCGTGAAATACGCTTTTATAGTTTCTGGATTTTGCCGCATAGAGGTCGGTATCGTCGAGCTTATTCAGTTCATAGCCCAGTTTCCATATAGCAAAGTCTTCGAATGCGTAGTTGAGCGTTTTGGTAGTGGCGTGGGTATACATGTCATGGGGCACAAAACCATTGTCGTTGTATTCCTGCAAGCCTTCGCGTCCGGGGGCATATTTTGGAGGAATCACAATCGCATCTTTTTTCATAGCCTGGTAAGCCAGTTCCACGTCAAAATCCCGGATGCCTTTCATGTAGGAATCGGTGAATACCGAGCCGGAATGGTTGCTAAGACCGAATTTCCGGTAGCCGGGGCTGGGATACATAGGCAGCCAGCCTCCTTCGCGGTA
>CAYUJK010000688.1:0-1822 GCA_964444895.1 uncultured Roseivirgaceae bacterium | reverse complement strand
TGCTGATGGTGGTAGCCGGCTGCAAAAACAACGATGATGAAGATGGCACAGGCTCTCAGGTTCATCCTGACCTGTCCGTACAGTTGGCCGTTACCGGTGATGCCGAGCAAACGCTGAATTTCACCAACCCCGAGAACAAGACGGGTACGCACAATGCCACCGCCCTGTACGAAGCAGATAAGGGAGAGTTAACAATACTTGGAAATGGCCAGGGAAATTATATGTGGATAGTGAAGGTTTCTGCCAACAGCATTTCTACCGGCAGCAAGGTGGTGCTTGATGGTACGTATGTAAACCAGTTGGACGGCGCCAATAAAAGCTTCAACGACCTGGAAAGTGGCACCTTTAACCTGAGCGACGTAGCATTGCTTTACGAAACAGTCGGCGGCAATTTCTACAGCATCTCAGGGTCGTTCACGGTACAATTATCCGATACTCCCGGCACGGTAAGTGTCACGGGCTCGTTCGAAAACATGGTGCTTACCGCGCCAAACTGATCCGGCGGGGCGCACCATGTACATCCCCAGTATTAATCGATTTGACGACCGGGACGAGATCATCGCTTTCATGAAGCGGTTTAGCCACCTACTTCAAATTGTAAATAGACTGGATATCTTTCAACACTTCGTCGAAATCGATGTTCAGGTCTTTCAGTACACCGCTTTTCAAGGAATACACCCAGCCGTGTACCGTGGGAAAGCCCCGCTTGTTGTAGGAATTTTGCAGCGTGGCCATTTTTACCACATTCACGCATTGCTCCTGCACATTTAGCTCCACCAGCCGGTCGTATTTCTGCTGCGGATCTTGCAGGGCGTCCAGCTCTTTGCGGTGCAGGCGATACACATCCCGCACCTCCCGCAGCCATCCATTTAGCAGCCCATAGTCTTTTTGCTCCATAGCGGCCTTTACGCCGCCGCAGCCGTAGTGTCCACACACGATGATGTATTTCACGCTCAGGTAGTCCACCGCGTATTTGATCACCGATTTCACATTCATGTCTGTGTTTATCACAAGATTGGCGATATTCCGGTGAACAAATACATCCCCGGGCTCCAGGCCCATGATCTCGTTGGCCGGCACACGGCTATCCGAACAGCCGATATACAGAAACTCCGGCTGCTGGTCTTTCGCCAGCTTTGCGAAAAACTCTTTGTCCTGGTTCAGCTTGTCCTGTACCCATTTCCGGTTGTTGACAAATACCTGGTGATAAGCGGTGAGATCGTTGTCCATGATTTGATGTTGGTTAAGGTAATTGGGTGGATATAAAATTCATGGAGGCAAAATAGCACTTTAATGGGAGCATATTTGGGCGTCGGTTAATTATCTTTCGGTCCTTTTCCACATCTTATACAAAAAAAACGGAATAGCCCATGTCATTCACACTTCTTGGCTTCATTCTCTATTTAGCTTCGATTCTGGTGATCGGCTTTCTCACCTATAAAAACAACAAGTCGCACCAGGACTATTTCATCGCGGGGCGTAGGCTAAACCCCTGGCTTGTGGCCTTTTCCGAAAGGGCCTCGGGTGAGTCGGCCTGGCTGCTGTTAGGGCTTCCCGGGCTGGCGTATGCTTCAGGACTCATCGGTTTTTGGGATGCCATCGGTTGTGTAGGCGGCATCGTGTTCTACTGGTTTTTCATTGCCAAGCGATTGCGCGACCAAACGCAGCAAACGGACTCCATCACTTTGCCGGATTTCTTTGCCCGTAAGTTCGGGAAAATGGAGAATATCATCCGCGTTACAGCCTTATTGATCATCGTCTTTTTCTTTACTTTCTACCTGGCCTCGCAGTTCAATGCCGCGGGCAAGGTGCTGAACGTTAC
>CAYUJK010000687.1:0-1837 GCA_964444895.1 uncultured Roseivirgaceae bacterium | reverse complement strand
ATTTGCAGCATATCGCCGGATGGAAATACCATTGTGGTGATCAATGGCTACGACCCTTACGGAAAGGTGGAGCCGGGGGTGTCTATTTCCCGTCGCACAGTAAATGGCTGGAGCCGCCCGGAGAAGTTGGAAATAGAAGGCTTCGAAAACAAAAGCAAATACCAGGATTTCTACCTTTCTGCCGATCAGAGCGTGCTCTTTATGGCGATAGAAATGGAAGATTCGTACGGAGATCAGGACATTTATATCAGTAAAAAGATAGGCCCCAACCGGTACAGCAAGCCCCGCAACCTGGGCAAGGTGATCAACACGCCAAAGGCGGAGATTTCCCCTTTTCTCGCCATGGACAACAAAACCTTGTACTTTGCTTCCGACGGGCACGGAGGCTATGGCCAAAGCGACATTTTCCGGACTACCCGGCTGGACGACACCTGGATGAACTGGTCCACACCCAAGAACATGGGACCCTCGGTCAATACTTCCAGTTGGGATGCATACTTCAGTATCACGGCAGCTTCAGATTACGCCTATTTCGTTTCTTCTGAGGGCAACCGGAGTGAGCGGGAGAATATCTTCCGCATACCACTGTCGCCGGAAATGCTGGAAGACCCCGCCACCAATCTCGTCAGTTTTACAGGCAAAGTAGAGAACGCACGAACGGGTCAGGCCCTTAGTTCGGATATCCTCCTGAAAGCCACAGAAGGTCCCAATGCCTACCGGGCGGTGTCGGACAAGGTTACCGGTGAGTACACGCTTTTCGTGCCCGCTGGCAGCAAACACAACTTTACGGTGAAGGCGCCCGGCTACATCGCCTACGACGAAGAGGTTGACTTGTCTGAAACAGGCAAGGGCGAGAAAGTAGTAAGGATTATTAAGCTCATGCCTATTGAAGTAGGGCAAATTGTGACGCTTAACAATCTATTCTTCGAACAAGGCAAAGCCAATATTCTTGACCGCTCTATGCCTACATTAGACAGACTGTTGGAATTGATGATGGAGAACCCGGCGATGGAAATAGAACTCTCCGGCCACACCGACCGCACCGGGTCCGGTTCGGCTAACCTTCGCCTTTCATTTGAAAGAGTAGAGCGGATAAAAGAATACCTCATTCAATACGGCATCGATAAGAAACGAATACAGGCCATAGGACATGGAGGGCGTTATCCGTTGGCCCCAAGCGATACCGAAGAAAACCGCGCAAAAAACAGGCGCGTGGAGGTAAAAATACTTGGAATTGTGTAGCTGTACCCTCGCTTCATCCCTTCGTAATGACTTCATTTTCAGACACTCATGAACTACTTCTTAACAATGAGGTTAAGTTACTGTTAAATTCTTAACATTAAGATAACATGTCAGTAATGTTCAAGTAATGGTGGCGCAACAATTTTGCAACATTAACTTAACATTGTGAGACAACTTATTTTTGTAATTGCACTTTTCGGTAGCCTCGTGGCCCACGGCCAGAGTGATTCTGCCGCCACTACCTCTCCCACTGTAAAGCCCTGGTTCGAACGGATAAACATCCGCGGATATGCACAGTTCCGCTATAACCGCTTGTTTGAAACCAACCCTCAGCTGAAATGCGAACAATGCGACAAAAGCTGGGGAGAAGGCGGCGGTTTTTTTATGCGCCGGGTACGGATCATATTCTTTGGGCAGATAAGTCAAAGGGTATATTTCTACATTCAACCCGATTTTGCCAGTTCGGCATCCTCAACGGGCTTACACTTCGGCCAGATTCGCGACGCTTACATCGATCTGGGTATCGACAGAGACAATGAGTTTCGGTTTCGAATAGGCCAAAGCAAGGTGCCTTTTGGTTTCGAAAACATGCAGT
>CAYUJK010000686.1:0-1845 GCA_964444895.1 uncultured Roseivirgaceae bacterium | reverse complement strand
CTCAGCGGCTTCTTTAAATGCCGTTCCCTCAAATTGATGCTCTACACCATCGAAGTGTTCCAGCATTTCCCTGCCAGGAGTGGAGAAGCGGTCATATATGGGCAAATAAAGCAATACGTCATTATCGGGTTTGGTATTTTGGAGGAACGATTGGCATCGGGCAGCATAACTATTCAAAGCGGCAAAGTCGTTCCATAGGGGATTTCGGTCGTTCAGGTGCACAGCTGCATAAAAGAGCCATCCCGGCCAGGGTTCGGCATCCGGGGAGTAGCTGGTACCGTGATACACCACGTGGTTGATGCCGCTAAGCATAAACCTGTCGAGGGATTTTTTGATATCAGCAAGGTTGGAGAGAAAGTGTTCGTTGAGCCAGGTAGCCGATTCGGAGGCTGCCAGGCGCTTTCCTGAAACATTGGCCGCCGATGACGCCATTTTTATTCGGAGGAAATCATCGCCTTCCATTTCCGGGATGTCCACGGCTTCGTACAAGTCTAGGATATTGGCTGGCGAACCGTGGGCCTGGTTTCGTATGACCGCACCTTTGCCGTGTGCCCATTCTTTCCAGCTCTGGGTAAAATTTTCGAGGAGAAGCTCAGAGATTGTCTCGCGATAATCGCAGAGAATCCTTTCGTTTTTCTCCTCTTTATCCTGGGCAAATAATGCCGGAAGGTGCTCGCGCATGTCATAGCCTTTTCGCTGCTGGAATTCTTCGAAAAGCGCGGGGGTGAAATCTGCCGTACCCCGGGCATCGTCTACCTCATACGAATCATTGAAAAAAGCCCGAAGCGAGCCGATGTCAGCGGAAGCAAAAGCCTCGTCAAACCGGGCCAGGTACTTGTGCAGCGCGGGTTTGGAAAAATGATCGATCACGTTGCCCTCGCCGCCTGGTGCTGCCCGTTCCACCATTTTGCCGTGCCAGCCCTGGAAGACGGCGTAGAGCTTCCAGTTACCTTTGGGGGCTGTCCAGTCTAAGATGCCCTCTGCATTTACTTTTTCCGTCAGGTTAAGGGTTTCCCCGGCTTCTGAATAGGCCATCAGTGTATGCACAGGAAGTTTCTTTTCAAACTTCACCTGGTCAATGGCCAGGTATTGCAGGTTCTCATTGGCTTCTATGGGTTCCTTTATATCGTCAAGGCGAATGGGTTTCTTGTTCTCAATCAGCGCTGGTGATTCGCGGGTGCCGTGTGTTGGCTGCCCTTTTACTTTATAAATGCCGTGTGTTTCGTAAATATGGTTTCCTACTGCGCGAACAAAGCCTTCCTGATGGTAAACTACCGGCTCTTTAAGCGTTTCGCCGGATGACAATTCGTAGGTCCTATAGACCATATTTTTGCAGGCGTCTTCATCGCTTATCCATGGGCCACCGAATGGCCAGCCCGTTCCCGTGGCCATGTCCACTCCCAGCCCCAGCCTGTCGGCCTCCTTCAGGGTGTGAACAAGCATTTCCACCCATTCGGGACTGAGGTATTCGATGAATTGGTCTTCGTATCCATACACCCCATAGATGGGAGTGATCTCCACGCCGCCCAGTCCGGCTTTTTTGAACGATTCCAACTCGGCGGTAATGCCCTCCTTCGTCACGGCGCTGCCCTGCCACCACCAGCGAGTCCAGGGCTTGGTTTCTGAGGTTATCTCAGGCCAGGCAGGACTTATCGGGTCAGAAGATCCGCACCTGCAAAAGAGCAGAGGCGCGAGTAGCGTGAAATAGAGAAGGTGTTTCATTTTTTGTTTTCTTACTGTTTCAAATTTCCGTCCGGTTATTGGGTATTCAGTATTCGGTGTTCTGTAATCGGTGTGTGCATGAAATAGGTTGACCCACTTATCCTGCCTACTGCCAGAGTCACG
>CAYUJK010000685.1:0-1849 GCA_964444895.1 uncultured Roseivirgaceae bacterium | reverse complement strand
AGCAGGGCTACCGAGTTGATCCGGTTTTGACTATCCTCCAATGCCACTTTGGCGTCAGAAGAAAGTAATTTATCAGACTGCAAGCTCAACAGGCTGCTGATCATTTGCAAGTTGTTTTTCACCCGGTGATTTTGCTCTTTCACCAACATCTCATTACGAAATGAAATTCGTTTGATTTTTCTTAGTAGAACAAACAAGTAAAGCACCAAAACCAATACTCCGCCCATTGTGATTGATATTATCAAGATGAACTGGTCCCGGGCCTGAAGCTGCCGGTCTTTAAATAACATGTCCTGCTCTCTTTTTTCAGTCTCATATTTTTTATCCAACTCCATCATCTCCTTTTGTTTAGCTTCATTTAGATATGTATTAGAGAGTTGGTGATATTCTGAAAGGGCATGAAATGCTTCACGATAATTCCCCAAAACTGTGTCCAGTTGGATGAGAGCAGTTAAGTTGGTAAGCCCACCTTCTGGAAACTCAATCTTTGAAGCTATCAAGGCAGACTTTTCAAAATACGTCCTAGCCTGCCTCCAATGCTTCTCCTGGAAATATGCAGTTCCTATGTTGGTGTAGAGCGTGACCAGACTTGCACTGTCCTGATACTTTTCCTTAATATCTTTAGCTTGCAGCAAATAGGGCATCGCTTCAGAACCTTCCTTTCGTTCAAGATATATAGTGGCAATATTATTTAGAGAGCTGGCAATTCGGGATTCATCCCCGCTTTTCCTACGTACCTCTAGTGCTCGTAGATGAAATGTTCTGGAACTATCTAGTTTACTAAGCTTACGAAAATTTTCTCCTATTATGTTATACATATTTCCCAAGAGAGAGAACTCTCCATTCTCTTTTATATTATCGACGAGTTCCATCGCCTGCCTTATTGAAACTTCATACTCCTGACGTAAATAGGAAAGTATTGCAAGACTCTGTAAGGAAAGATTTACACCTCTCTTGTAGTCATGGCTTCTAGCTAAATTCAAAGCCCGATATTCCCATACAGCAGAAGAATCCAAAATCCCCGTCATCCGGTAGGTAAACGCCGTCCCGTGCATTCCTGCATATACACTTTCCATATTTCCCTCGCACAGGTCTAAAACTTTTTGATAACTATACAAAGCACTATCATACTTAAAAGTACGGTTATAAAGATTGCCTTGAAGCACACCGTATTTGCAAAATGATGTCGATGGCCATTGCTTTTTAAGGAAAGACAACTCTGTCAGGGCCTCGGCATACAGGCCGAAATCATCCAGTGAATCTATCCTGAAGATAATGTCATCTGCACTTCGTTCATATTCCTGTCCTAAGGAACCCATTGAAACCAGGCAGAAAATGATCAATAGGTATTTTTTCATCCTTTGATTAACATTAAAAGCTTATTCTTTTGTCCTCAAAATCATGAAACGACTCAGTATCTCCTGTCGCTGATCTTTGCTGATAGCCACCATCTGTTCCTTTTCAGGGAGATTCAGGAACAATGCATTACCGTTTATTCGCGAGATATAGTCTGTGTTAATGAGGTGTTTTCGCGAAACGCGGAAAAATACCTTATCATTCAGTTGGCGTTCAAAACTTTTAAGATTAACGGTAATGTGGTATTTCTTATCGTTTGTAAAAACTTTGACATACGCCCCATCGGCCTCCGCGTAATAGATATCTTTTTTCCTGACTCGGTAGTAAAGAAAATCCTGCGGTAGAAAAATAGAGTCGGTAACACGATGATTGACTGATTCAAATGTGTTTTTCTTTCGGAAGTTCTCATCTGCCAAATATATATTGTTAACAAAATCGATTATCTTAAATTCGGCAGGGTTCTTAGAGTCTTCACTGTAACCCACTTCTTTAC
>CAYUJK010000684.1:0-1853 GCA_964444895.1 uncultured Roseivirgaceae bacterium | reverse complement strand
ACCCGATGGAGCAGCACTCCGCACCTCATGGCCATTGGTTACGGTATGATGGCCATCGTGTGTGTCGTTGAGACATTTGGATACATGACCAGCAAAACCAAGTTTCTGGCTATGGGGCTGGAATACACTGCGTACATTGTGATCCTGTTTATCCTCTACCAACCTACCTTCCGTTCGCAGTATTTCGGGAAATTAGGAGTACAGGGAAATTGATAGTTGGCTTTCTCAGCCATAGTAACGGTTAAAACCGACTGCAATGGATAAGATCCCTGGCATAAAATAGCTTTAATTTCAATGGGCCAGCTATTTATTGCATTTTGACTCCGGCCATTGGAGCCATTTGTCACTCAGAATTGCTTTCAGGTTGAGTAAACCAAAGAATTTTTTATCTTCAAATCACTGGTAGACGTTTCAAGAAAAGGTATCCGAACTCGAACGTAATGATGAAAAACATCTCCCCCATAAGGGCACTCTATAACCCCACACAACCCAGCCTCCACCCGGAAAAGGGTAATGTAGTTTACCGGGAGTTTTCACCCCATCTCAGTCTCCTCGACTTCATCTATTGCTATTGGGAACTCAAGACAACGCAGCGGCTAATGGAACCTTTCCGATACAGGGTGGTAGCTGATGGCTGTATTGATATTTTCTTTGACCTCTCACTACCCCACGAAAACTTTGTCATGGGATTTTCTAACCGGTATGTAGAATTTCCGCTCGAAAACACATTTCACTATATCGGTGTGCGCTTTCTTCCTTCGATGTTTCCGCAGGCCTTCAGAATTGACGCTTCAGAGCTCACCAATCGATTTGAAAACCTGAATACAGTAGTCCCGGCTGCTTCCCGCTTTATAGCAGAAAATATTGGTCCGGAACTGCCGGGCGACCAAATCAGGAATAGCTTCGATCAATACTTCTTAAAACTGCTGTCTGGCAGGGAAGTCAACGCCGACGCCCGATTTTCCCAAGCCGTCGAGGCCATACTTCGAAATGCCGGAAACATCAACATTGAGACGGGTCTGGACACAGGGATAAGTCCGAGACAGCTGAGGCGACTGTTTCGGTTTTACATTGGCGATAGTCCAAAAACATTTGCCAGAGTGGTGCGTTTCCAGCAATTGCTACAAGCGAAGCCTTCCCTCCAATCATTAAAAGAAAATAAGTTTTTCTATGATGCGGGGTATTACGATCAGGCGCACTTCATCAAAGAGTTCCGGCATTACTACGGAGCCACGCCCGGCCAGGCATTCGGACGCTAAACTTTGTCCGATTTTTACAATACCTGCATCCTGCATACGCCGAACTTTGCCTAAAACAAAAATCAATAACCATGCGGCTTATTCTATTAACAATAACACTATGTACCATGTGGGTCTCCGCGCATCCACAAGAAAGTTCAACCATTAAAAGCAAAATGACAATGAAACTAAATGCAGGAATTATTACCGCGAAACTGGCGGAAAGCAAAGCCTTTTATACTGAGGTGCTGGGTTTTGGGGTCACATTTGAAAATGAGTTTTATCTTCTCATGCACACCCCCGGACACCAGGCGGAAATCAGTTTTTTACTTCCTAACCACTCCAGTCAGCAGCCACTATTTCATGCTCCTTTCCAGGGCCAGGGTGTGTACCTGACTATAGAGGTTGACGACGTAGACAGTGTATACCGACAGATAAAAGAAAAGGAAGTCGATATCATAATTAAAATTCGCGATGAGCCCTGGGGCGACAGGCATTTTGCGATAGAGGACCCAAATGGTGTCGCCATCGATATTGTACGGTACACCCCGCAAGAAAATTAGCTCGGGTTCAGGGAAATCACAGATAATTGATAAATTGGGATTGTGTTTCACC
>CAYUJK010000683.1:0-1866 GCA_964444895.1 uncultured Roseivirgaceae bacterium | reverse complement strand
ACCTGGTGGTGCTGGCTATCGCCTTTGGCTTCCTGTTCCTGGTGCTTTGGGTGAGTTCCTTCGTCCAGGGTGGGAGCCTTTCGGAAACGATACGCTATTTTATGGCCACGGAATTGAAATCCTTTTTCATCTCCTGGCTTATCGGCGTGAGCCTCGCCTCCCTATTCTTTTTCTATATGGAGTGGAGTCATTCGCTGAAGAGGGAGCAGAAGCTGCGGGAGGAAAAGCTCGTCTTTCAATACGAAACGCTGAAAAGCCAGGTGAATCCGCACTTCCTGTTCAACAGCCTGAATACGCTGTCGTCGCTGGTGGCAAAAGACGGGGAATTGGCCAGCGAGTTCATTTCTAAATTTTCTTCCATCTATCGCTATATTCTTGAAAACAGGGAGCGGGATCGGGTGTTGCTCAGCGAGGAAATCGCTTTTGTAAAAGATTATTTTTTTCTGCAAAGGATCAGGGACGAAGGCAAAGTGGATATGCAGATCATCCTCGAAAACCCGGATCGATACGAGGTATTGCCAATTTCGATCCAGCTGCTGGTAGAAAATGCCCTGAAACACAATGCTGCCACTAAGGAAAGTCCGCTGGGCATCAAAATCGTTTTAGAAGATGAACACGACAGGTTGAGCGTAGAAAATAACCGGCAAAGAAAGCAGTCGCTGGAGCCATCTTCTAAAACTGGCCTTAAAAACCTGAAAGAAAGGGTTTCCCTGATGACCGGAAGAGACCTTATTGTGGAGGAAAGCCCCGAAAAATTTGTTGTAAAAATACCCCTGATCAAAAAAGACCATGCAAATACTGATCATTGAAGATGAACACCTGGCCGCCGAGAAGCTGGAAAAAATGCTGCTGAGCCTGGATACTTCCATACGAGTAGCGGCGAAGTTGCAGTCGGTGGTGGAATCGGTGAACTGGCTGAATGAATACCCTGCGCCCGACATCATCTTTATGGATATCCAGCTCGATGACGGCATTTGTTTCGAAATATTTGATGCCGTGAAGATCACCACGCCGGTCATTTTTACCACCGCTTACGACAGCTACGCCATCAAGGCCTTTAAGGTAAACAGCGTTGACTACCTGCTCAAGCCCATTGATAAAGCGGCGTTGGCCGGAGCACTTGAGAAGTTCCGTTCGCTTTATGAAAAAGAAAAGCCCGACGCAAAAGTACTTGGACAATTGCTCGAAAAAATGGCGATAACCTACAAGACCCGCTTTTTTGTGAAAATCGGCAACCACTTCCACTCTGTGCCCACGGAAGAAATCGACTGCTTTTTCATTCGCGAACGGGCCGTTTTCATAAAGACTACAGCCGGGAAGAATTTTGACGTAGACTATTCCCTCGATCAAATCCAGAACAAAGTGGATCCCGAAAAATTTTTCCGAATCAACCGAAACTACCTGGTAAATATTGACGCCATCCGGGACATCTATAGCTACTCTTCCAGCCGCCTGGGTATCAAACTCAACATGCTGGATCACCTGGACCTGATTGTGAGCCGGGAGAAGGTGAATGATTTCAAAAAGTGGTTGGATAGATGAGAAGAACCTGATCGCAGCAGCATTCCGCAGTTGAAAGCCTGGCTGATGATTTCTTCATTGTTCCGTTTATACCAAAATCACCTATTTGGTCAAACTCATTTATTGAATTCCACATCTAAGATTTTGAAAACGATTTCTTTGAGTCCTGGCAAGTCCTCAATAATAACGCTCCATATTTTATCGAGTTTAATGCCGAAATATTCATGCGTTATTACGTTTCGCAGCGCTCTGACGCTGTGCCAAGGATAATCGTATTTTTCTAACAATGAAGAATCTACATGTATTATGGCTTCTCCAATAATTGAAAGCTGAAACAATACAGCT
>CAYUJK010000682.1:0-1872 GCA_964444895.1 uncultured Roseivirgaceae bacterium | reverse complement strand
ATAAGCGAAACCTTTTAACAAATAAAAAAATCGGTCTGGTAACATGAAGACGCAGTATTTCGCGTGTCAATTGAAATCGGCATTCAGTCAATTAAGATGTTCCCTCCGTGAATTGTGCATCATCTCTTCGCTTCAGCTTTTCTATGTTTGATTCGAACTAATTATCAACCAAAATGAAAGCTGCACTAAAATTAAAAATATTGATGATGGCCTGGGCTATTGTCTTGATTTTCCTCATGTATTCATGTAGAGGAACGTCCGGCTATTTAGTTGAACGAAAGCCGATGAGCGAAGTGTATAACTTGGATTTAGAGTTAAAGGAATTGAATGGTGAGATATTGATCAGACACACAGCAATCGATGATAAAAGAGGCAATCGACATCGTACCCTCAGCGGTGCGAAAAAATATGTGGGAACGGCTCAAAATAAGATGTGATTTTATGTTTTCATAGTTTATTTGGTTTGAAAATGTCCTGCTCCTGAGGCGGGACATTTTCTATTGAGATTTCTTCTGGCCACATCAAAAAGGGCTAAAGCCTAGCCTTCTGCTGAAAAATTCACCTCCCTGAAGGGTGCGGCAACTGAACAAAAACTATATACCAGCCAATTCCTTGTCCTTACTATTCCATTATTCCAATCTTTCACCGTTCCACTATTCCCTATAAAACCTATCCGCCCTTATTCAACAAATACCCAAAAGAGATCGCCTCTTTGAACTTCAGGTATTTACTCAACGAAGGGAAATCAGGATTGATGAGAAGGTTACATTCGTTTGGATAAAACTCAATGGGAATCCGTGCGGAAGGTACTTTGAGAAAAGGAAAACTCTGCTCGCGGAGCCACGACTTGCCAAAATCCTGCGTGGTTTTACCATGGGGTAATAGGTTCCAGTCGGTGGGCAGGCTGTCAGATTGAAGTTCGCCTATCCACTTTTCATCCTTAATTTCAAATACCATCATGTACCACGGCTTTCCGGCAACAGCCGTTCCCCTGATGCATAAGTATTCTAAAAGCGCTAACGAGGGCGATCCGGCGGCATAAATCATGCGCACACCTTTTGGGTTCCATCTACCTGCATTTCCCGAAGAGCTCAAAGGACTTTTGTAATAAGCCTCAGACATTATTCTGTAAAAGAACATACTTTCTTGTGTTTTCTCAACTACATCACATTGCCATAGTGGAGGGCATCGAGCGCTTCATCTACGAGCTCTATGCTTAATGGAGAGATGAGCAATTCTGTGGGGACAGCATTCCCTAAAGCCAGGCATGGGGCTTGTAGCCATATTCGTAATTGAGTAGGACTGCCAAACAACTCAAGGCCTTTTTTGATAAGCTGGTCAATTTTAAAAAATTGAATAGCACCTGGAATGCCTATAGAAGATTGGGAAGACCAACGTGAAACGGTACTGGTGGAAACAGAGGCCGCCCTGGCAATATCAGGGATGGTAAAATGAAGGTATTCAATGATAGGCTCAACTTCTATGTAGGGCAAGCCATTGCTCAGAATGCTATCTACCTGGGCCATATTCCGGACTTTTTTTAGGGAAGGAATAAAATGTCCGAAACCGCTAATAACAGTATGGATATTTTCTTTGCCCGCTCTTTTTACTTTGAAGGAATGGGATTCTGAAGGATAAGCGATATACCCAAAGAAGGGCTCTTCTACCCTTGAGGATTCGCCCGTTTCAGGCTGAATATATTCTTTGGGAGAATTTTTATTTTTTTTGTGTCTTGTCATTTGACTATCAAAAATACATCAAATGAAATCGTTGATCAAGTTTTTTTAACAAAAAATTTATATAAAACAAAAACAATATCCTGCACTTTCAAAGCGCAGGACATTTTCAGCTTTACATCCTTTCCCAAAATGG
>CAYUJK010000681.1:0-1872 GCA_964444895.1 uncultured Roseivirgaceae bacterium | reverse complement strand
CCTCCTTGCCCACACTGTCGGCATATAGCTTGTTCACGTATACGTATTTGCCGTGGTCGTCTTTCACGTAGATGAGGCTGCCACAGGCATTGAGAACCTGGTAGAGTGTCGTTCTCTTTGCCATCAGTTCATTTTTGCGCAAATCATCCTCCTGCCGCAGCCTTTCCATTTGTTCCTGTGTGGCCGATAGCTCTTCCATGTTCTGCTTAAGTTCTTCCTCCTGGGCGCGCATTTCTTCCTCCCGGGTTTGCATTTCGGCCAGTAGCTGCTTGGTAGTATCGTTTATCTTCCCTGACTTTATCGATGAAGCAATGCTCTCACCAATTTTTTCGACAAAATTCACCTGGTATTCTTTAAAAATGGCAAGGGAGCTGATCTCTACCACGCCTTCTATGTCGCTCTCATCTTTGAGTGGAACTATCAACACGGAAGAGGGCTTCGATTCTCCCAAACCGGTAACAATATTGAAATGATCGGACTTTACTTCCTTCAACAATACCGACTTATTTTCTTTGTAAACCTGGCCTACCATCCCCTCTCCTACTTCAATAGCGCGATTCATGTGCTTTTTCCGGTTATATGCATAGGCTGACAAAAGCTTGAGCCGTACGTGTCCGTCGGGTGTTTCTTCTTTCACATAAAGCATCCCCTGATTTGCACCCAGGTATTCGACCAGGTTGGAAATAACCGAATCTCCTAACTTTTCGATGTCGTTGCCGGCGTTGCGCAGAATGTCGCCAAACTTGGCCTGTCCCTCATTGATCCAGTTTCTGATTTTATCTTCGTTGGCCACTTCCAGAAGCCTGCCGCGCATCTGTATGAGGGCATTTCCCAACTCGTCGTTTTCGCACTTGGGACTAAACTCATACCCAAAATCTCCTTCCCCTATTTTGATCGCAAATTTGCTGGCGTCATCCATGTAATCGATAATCGCATTTCCGTTTTTGACTACGTTATCAAATTCGTCGGCCTGTAAGGGAAGCTTCTCAGGCAGCTCTCCGGTAGATACTATTTTTAATTGTGCAGAAAGCTGATCAATCTTATAAAGCCACTTTTTCTTTACCAGCCGGTATGACACCACAAACAGCACAATCAAACCAAGGAGAAACACCATCAAAAGCCACTTACGAGCTACACCTTTTTCTATCTCGCGTTGTGTGACCTTGTCAAGAGTTCCGCTCAGCAACACGTTCAGTTCGAAGAGCTGTGTTTCTATCCGGTTACTTTTTTCCTTCAGTTTCGAAATGGCGTGACTTTTTTGCTTTTTGACAGGCTCTTCTGCCACCATGGGCTCGTCCATCATCGCTGGCTCCTCAGCAGCGAATTCCTCGTCAAAAAGCCCTTCATCCATTCCTTCATCTTCCGCTTCGAAGTCCATCAGCAACGACATGTCTTGTTCAAGCGTGTCCAGGTCGGTAATAATCGGGTGAATTTCTACCGTCTCAAAAAAACGGGGGTCGGCCATCTGTGCCAGCAGCTCCCGCTCATATACATAAATGGCATTTTTTATGGCCAGCGCATTGGGGATCAAATTTTCGTCAATGGACCGGCTGATCACGAAAAGTTCATTGTAGGCCCTATTTATTTCGCTAATGGCGGTTACGGATTGATAGAGATATATGTCATTTTGCTCAGAAAGGTACTGAAGGGCATTAATATAGCTATCTGTCAATGCTTTTTGTAGCTCAAATTGCAGTGCCTCAAACCTGTCGTGTTCTTTCCGAAGTTGATACACCTCTTCCAGCCGCTCTTTCCCCTTCTTGTTTAGTACCACACTGAAAACCAGAAAGACCACTGAAATAGCCACGAAAGTCAGCATGAAAATGATCTTCAAGGTATTAAGCCTGGAAATCAGTTTTTTTAAAAATCCCT
>CAYUJK010000680.1:0-1878 GCA_964444895.1 uncultured Roseivirgaceae bacterium | reverse complement strand
TTTCCACTTCTGAAGATGACTTAGAATCTGATATCGCAAATGCCTGATTGTATCACTATCATAGCGAACTTACTTAAACAAAACGGCGAATACAGCCGAACAAACTACACCTCATAGAAAACAATACAACGGTGGGCCTAATGAACTAACCCTCCAGCGATTTCCGTTTACCCGAGAGATTTCCAACCGACTGTTGGCGGAACAGAGCGGAAGGGCCTACCTCAGCTGACAGGCCAAGCGGCGAAGGACTTTATAAACGGTCTTAGCTTATTGGTATTGGCCTGAGGGGAGAATGGGAAGTCGCTGTGAATGACGACTTGGTATTTTTTCCGGAAGCCAAAAAGTACTGCCTAACTATTTCCTTGTGTTATTTCCATCAGAATTCAATGGCAAACTTCCTTTGAGCGAGCCTAATATGAATTATCTTTACTATTTTTGACAAATGGGTACCGATGGAATAAATTCAGACAAGATCATAAGCCATTGGATTTCCAGGTCTGATCAGGACTTTGAGACCATGATGCGTTTGTATAATTCAAAGGACTACCACTGGTCTCTGTTTATTGGACACCTCGTAATCGAAAGATTGTTAAAAGCATTGGTAGTTAAAGAGACAAAAAATCACGCCCCTTTTACCCATGATCTTCGACGGCTTTCAAAATTAACAGGGTTAGATTTTAGCGATGACCAAAAAAGAATGCTTGACACTACAACTACTTTTAATCTGAATGCGAGGTACGATGACTATAAACAAGACTTCTATAAAAAATGTACTTCCGTTTATACTGATGAATGGATTACCAATATCAAATCACTCAGAGAATGGATAAAAGAGAAGCTATAAAGATTGCTGAAAGGTATATTAAAAATCTAAGCAAAAAGTATCAAATAGAAAATGCCATACTTTTTGGCTCTTACGCCAAAGGAACAAACCATGCTGATAGCGATATTGATTTGGCATTGGTGTTCGATGAAGTAGATAATATTTTTGATATTCAAGTTGAACTCATGTGTTTGCGTAGTGACGACGACCTTTTGATAGAGCCGCACCCTTTTGCAAAATCTGATTTCACCAATAAAAACCCAATAGCAGCGGAAATACTAAGAAACGGAATAGAAATAGAAATCAACCAGTCCACATTTTAAGATACTTAAGTATTACCGGTGACATATTATAACTTGAGGTGAATCAAAATCGGCAATATTATATGAAGAGTTAAAGGTCAATTTTCTACTAATTAAACTTAGACTATAATCCTCCCCGAATTTCAAATTCGAATGAATTCTCTACTTTAATACAAGTTTTGACAAAAAAGACAGTAACTCCATTTAACCTATCCAACCCAATCAAACTATCGTCTGACCTGATTTTCATTCACAAAAAAAAGCGGGGCTTTCACCCCGCTTTTTGGCTGCATTACGCTATTGCACTTCTTCATTCAACAGGCAACAGGCTGATGGCTGCGCCGCCGCTGGCAGCGAGCTTGATGGTAAGTGTAGAATCCGAATTTACCCCTGATTCCTCTATGGTGTATGCCGTGGGATTGTCGAGATAGTGGGCATCGTCGGCATCCCGGTAGATGATGGCTTTGTAGTTTTTTCCTTTCGGTAAAAAGTCCAGTTTTATCGATGTTGAACGGGGGTTCTCATTGGTGATGGCTCCCACGTACCAGTTGTCGGTGCCGCGCTCCTGGCGGGCTATGGTCACGTATTCGCCGATTTTTCCTTCCAGCACCTTGGTGGTTTCCCAGTCCACTGCCACGTCTTTGATGAACTGAAATGCCGGGTGGCCTTCGTAGTTCTCGGGCAGGTCGCAGGCCATCTGCATGGGGGCGTAGATCACCACGTACAGGGCCAGCTCCTTGGCCAGCGTACCGT
>CAYUJK010000679.1:0-1883 GCA_964444895.1 uncultured Roseivirgaceae bacterium | reverse complement strand
GACACAGGCATCAATCCTAACGACTTTCTATGTAGCCAGTTGTTAAACATCGGGCCAATCTGCCGGTTGGTTTCTTTAGGCTCACTACAACGTTCGTATATTTTTGTCAAACCCATTTCATACAAGCGCCCACATAATCTATTCACCGTTTTGGGATTTCGGGATATAGCGCTCTTATCTCGTTTTAGAAATGCAACATAGCTATCTTTTATCGGAAACAAGTCAAAAGCAAGCAACTCATTTATTAGCTTATAATTGTCCTGATTATTAAAGGCCGTTTCAACTTTCTCCCATTTGGAAATGTCTATTTCCCTGATTCCTTCTGGTATTGTAGGGTACACCTGAAAAAGGTCGTCAAGGTAAGACCTTTGATTGGCATATTCGATACTCAATTGTGTCCATTTATTCATCAGTGCTCATTAATTTTTCCAAGCTACACCACCGCCAGGTCCAGGTTGCCGCCATCCCTGTACTTTTTCATAGTGCCGATGGTCTCTTCTACACGATCAATTTTTAGCAACATCTTGTGAGTAGCCTCACGAACAAACCCCTCGTGCTGCATCTTTTCCATGAACTTAATGAGATGGTCATAGTATCCGCCCACGTTTAATAGCGCTACGGGATGGTTCACTAATTTCAACTGATTCCAGGTGTAGATTTCAAAAAGCTCTTCCAGTGTGCCGATGCCTCCCGGCAAGGCCAGAAAGCCATCGGCCAGGCTGGCCATGGTCATCTTTCTTTCATGCATGGTTTCCACGAGGATCAGCTTGGTGAGGCCGTCGTGACCTACTTCTTTTTCATATAAAAATTTGGGGATTACACCTGTCACTTTTCCGCCATGATCCAATACGGCGTCTGCCAGGATGCCCATAAGGCCTATGCTCCCACCGCCATACACCAGCTCTATTTTATTTCGCGCCATCAAATGACCCAGCTCACGTGCGGCCTGCTGAAATACAGGGTCATTGCCCGGCGAAGATCCACAAAACACGCATAATTTTTCCATAGCCAAATATGGCAATTTTAAGGCAGCCGGTGCAACTTTATTTCTTATAGGATGTTAAAATATAACTTCCTAACTTTTCTGACCAAAAATTGTATCTGTATGAAAACCATCTATCCAAAATTTACCGGTGCCTTATTGCTATTGGCACTGATGGTTGGCGCCTGCCAGCCGCAAAAAGAAACCACTGAAAGCATTCCGAGAGAAATCCCTCTGGAAGATTTCTTCAAAAACCCGGAAACCTACCAGTACCGCATTTCGCCAGACGGAAAGTATTACTCCTACATGAAGCCTTATAAGGACCGGCGAAATATTCACATCTCCGAAATCGGGTCGGACAGTGAGCGCAGAATTACAGAAGATACCCTGCGCGACATCCCGGCGTACTTCTGGGCAAATAATGAGCAGATATTGTATATGCAAGACAAGGGGGGTGATGAGAACCACCACCTCTTCCTCGCCAATATTGACGGCTCTGGCGCAAAGGATCTTACCGATTTTGACGGCGTAAAAGTGTATGTGATCGATGACCTGCCCGAGCAGGAAGACTATGTGATCATTGGCATGAACAAAAACAATCCCGCAGCCTTTGATCCCTACCGCTTGAATATCAAGACGGGCGAAATGGAGCAACTGGCCGAAAACCCTGGCCATATTATCAGTTGGATTACCGATCACGACGGCAAATTGCGCGTTGCATTTACATCAGAAGGGACGGATACCGGCGTGCTGTACCGCGACACGGAAGAGGATGAATTTCGGGAAATCATGAAGACGTCTTTTAAAGAGACTTTTTATCCCATGATGTTTACTTTCGATAACAAAAACCTCTACGCGCAGTCGAACCTCGGCAGGGACAAAGTCGCCATTGTGGAGTACA
>CAYUJK010000678.1:0-1894 GCA_964444895.1 uncultured Roseivirgaceae bacterium | reverse complement strand
AGAACTATCTGGAGACGCTGCTGGATGGCGTTGCGGTGGAGTGGAAGGCGCTGGGCGATGTGGCGGAGATTGGGACTGGGAGTTCAAACAGGCAAGAGGAAAACGAAAACGGCATTTATCCATTCTACGTTCGCTCGAAGAATGTGCTAAGATCTGAGACTTTTCAATTCGACGAAACAGCAATCATCGTTCCCGGCGAAGGCGGGATAGGGGATATATTTCACTATGTCGAAGGGAAATATGCGCTGCATCAAAGGGCATACAGAATCCATGTTACTTCAAAAGTTCTGAATACCAAATTCTTGTACCACCTTATGTCCTCTAGTTTTAAGCAATACATACTGATGAAGAGCGTTGGTGCAACGTCAATATCAATTAGAAAACCTATGCTGGAGGAATTTCAAATCCCTATCCCCTGCCCGGATAACGCTAAAAAATCGCTGGAAATCCAGGGCGAAATCGTGCGCATACTGGACCGATTTACCGAGCTGACCACCGAGCTGACCACCGAGCTGACCACCGAGCTGACCCTGCGCAAAAAGCAATACGAATACTTTCGCGAGAAACTGCTTACGTTTGAAGAGGGGGAAGTGGATCACCTACCCATGGGTGATAAAACCATAGGTGAGTTTGTACGTGGCGGCAGTTTACAGAAAAAGGATTTTACTGAGGCAGGTGTTGGTTGCATCCACTATGGGCAAATATACACGTACTACGGCACATATGCGGATAAAACAAAAACATTTGTTTCGGAGGAATTAGCCAAAAGGTGTCGTAAGGCTCAACCTGGAAACTTAGTTATTGCAACGACCAGTGAGAATGATGAGGATGTTTGTAAAGCTGTCGCTTGGCTAGGTGATGAAGATATCGTAGTGAGTAGTGATGCATGCATTTATAAGCACAATTTAAATCCAAAATATGTCGCCTACTTTTTCCAAACCGAACAATTTCAAAGGCAGAAACGACAATACATTACTGGCGCAAAGGTACGCCGTGTGAATGCAGACAATTTAGCCAAAATTCTAATTCCAGTGCCATCGCCAGAAGAACAAGCCCGCATTGTCACCATCCTCGATAAATTCGACGCCCTGACCAACTCCATCACCGAAGGCCTTCCGCGGGAAATCGAGCTTCGCCAGAAGCAGTATGAATATTACCGCGACCTCTTGTTCAGCTTCCCAAAACCGGAGGAGGCTGCCGAGTGATATGAGTAAAACGCTAAAGGAAATAGCACAGCAGTTAAAAGATACCAATAAAAAGGTACAGTTAATCTATGCCTTTAACGGGTCAGGCAAGACACGTCTGTCCCGTGAGTTTAAGGAACTTGTTGCCCCCAAAGGCAATGAGGAAGATGAAAATCCCCCATTAGCCCGGGAAAGGATTCTCTACTACAACGCATTTACCGAAGACCTGTTCTACTGGGACAACGATCTGGAAGGTGATGCTGAGCCGAAACTGAAGATTCAGCCCAACTCGTTTACAGACTGGCTGTTTAGGCTGTTGTACGATCTGGGGCAGGATAGAAATATCGTTCGTTACTTCCAGCATTATGTCAATGACAAGCTTACACCCCGTTTCAGTGAAGACTTAACGGAAGTGACGTTTTCTCTGGAACGAGGCGATGGTCAGGGCGCCGACGGACTGAAAATATCCAAAGGAGAGGAAAGCAATTTTGTCTGGAGCATCTTTTATGCGTTGCTGGATCAGGTGATTTCGATTCTGAATGTTCCCGAACCAGAACATCGGGAAACAAGAGAGTTTGATGAGTTAGAATATATCTTTATAGATGATCCGGTCAGTTCTTTGGATGAAAACCATTTGATTGAACTGGCAGTGGATCTTGGTGCCCTCATAAAATCCAGTCCGTCGCAACTGAAGTTTATTATCACGACCC
>CAYUJK010000677.1:0-1908 GCA_964444895.1 uncultured Roseivirgaceae bacterium | reverse complement strand
GCACGTTGTTTTGCGTGTCATATATTCCTTGCTCTATTTCCCGGATTTCTTCGCGAATGCTGATCATGGCCTCACAGAAGCGATCGAGTTCGCCCTTGGTTTCACTTTCTGTGGGCTCAATCATCAGTGTGCCCGGCACGGGGAAAGATACTGTGGGGGCATGAAAACCGTAGTCCATCAGCCGCTTAGCTATGTCCTCTACCTCCACGCCATATTTTTTGAAAGGCCTACAGTCCACAATCATTTCGTGAGCGCACCGGCCCTGGCTACCCGTGTAGAGAATAGGAAATTCTCCCTTGAGCTTCTCTTTCATGTAGTTGGCATTCAGGATAGCTACTTGGGTGGCTTTTTTCAGTCCACCTGCGCCCATCATGGCTATGTAGGCGTATGATATCGCCAGGATACCCGCACTGCCCCAGGGGGCTGATGAAATACTGTGTATGGCTTTATCGCCACCAGATTGTACAAAAGGATTTCCAGGTAAGTAATCTTTTAAATGTTCTGCCACGCATATTGGTCCTACGCCCGGTCCACCGCCGCCGTGAGGAATGCAAAAGGTTTTATGTAGGTTGAGGTGGCACACGTCAGCGCCAATGGCTGCTGGACTGGTGAGGCCTACCTGGGCATTCATATTGGCGCCGTCCATATACACCTGGCCGCCGTGCCGGTGAATGATCTCGCAAATTTCCCGAATGCCTTCTTCAAATACACCGTGGGTAGAGGGGTAGGTGACCATCAGTGCGGCCAGGCGGTCTTTGTGCTGTTCGGCCTTATTTTTCAGGTCGTCGATATCGATGTTTCCTCGGTCGTCGCATCGCACAATTACCACCTGCATGCCAGCCATCACCGCAGAAGCCGGGTTTGTGCCGTGGGCTGAAGAGGGAATGAGGGTAATATTTCTTTCAGATTGCCCTTTGCCCTGCAAGTAAGCACGTATCACCATGAGCCCGGCATATTCACCCTGTGCGCCGGAGTTCGGCTGTAGCGAGGTAGCGGCAAAACCTGTGATCTCCGCCAGCCATGCTTCCAACTCGTCTGTGATTTCCTGGTAGCCCTGCGTTTGGTCATCTGGGGCAAATGGGTGCATGTTGCAGATTTCATTCCAGGTGATGGGCAGCATTTCGGCCGTGGCATTGAGCTTCATGGTGCAACTGCCCAGCGAGATCATAGAGTGAACGAGGGAAAGGTCCTTGTTTTCCAGTTTTTTGAGGTAGCGCAGCATTTCGTGTTCCGAATGGTGTGTGTTGAACACAGGGTGCAGCAGGTAAGCGCTTTTTCTCACCAGGCTTTCCGGAAATGATGGAGACCATTCCCAATCGGAGGAGTGGGCTTTCCCATTTTTTTTGTTGATGCCTGCCGCACTGGCAAAGATTTCCACAATAGAGATTGCGTCTTCAAAGGTGTGGCTTTCGTCAATAGACAGCAGCACGTCATCGTCCTCTATGCGGAAATTCATTTCGTGCTGTTCTGCCAGTTGTTTTATCAGTGATGCTTTCCCGTCGGCAGAAAACCGAATCGTATCGAAATAAAAGTTGTTTTTTTGCTCAAATCCAAGAGCAGCAACCTGTCCGGCTATGTATTGCGCCAGCGCGTTGATTCGCAGTGCTATTTTTTTAAGGCCTTGTGAGCCATGATACACAGCATACATGCCGGCCATCACTGCCAGTAGCACTTGCGAAGTACAGATGTTGGAGGTCGCTCTTTCCCTTTTAATGTGTTGCTCGCGGGTTTGCAGCGCCATGCGGTAAGCTTTTTTGCCGTGTTTGTCCACCGATACGCCGATGATCCGTCCAGGTATCTGCCTTTTGTACTCGTCCCGGGTAGCAAAGAACGCCGCGTGTGGTCCGCCAAAGCCCATAGGCACGCCTAATCTCTGTGTAGAACCCACTACCACGTCAGCACCCATTT
>CAYUJK010000676.1:0-1908 GCA_964444895.1 uncultured Roseivirgaceae bacterium | reverse complement strand
AGGAAGATACCCCCAAAAGCATGTTTGATGCCAGCGCCTTCACCGAGCTTGTGGCCGTGGTAGGCAAGTCTACCTGGGAAGTGATGAATGCAAAGAAAGCGCTTAAACTGGAGTGGGAGGAGTTTGAAGCCTACGAAGACAAGGTAACAGGTTTTGGCGGCGGTGAGATGTCAATAAAAGTTCCGGGAGGGTTGGAAAGCACCCGTGACCATTTGGCAAAAATAAAAGGGCTAAGCGCAAAACCCGGGAAGGTAATCCGCAAAGACGGCGACCCCGATGCCGCGTTTAAAAGGGCCTCAAAGATAATCGAGCGCGAGTATTCTACGCCTTACCATCCCCACAACTGCATGGAACCAATCAATTTTTTTGCGCACGTAACGGCGGACAAAGCCGAGCTGGCAGGCTCTATACAAACGCCCGAATTTATGGAGAAGAGTGTAGCCGCACGGCTGGGGCTTCCACTGGAAAAAGTAGATATTCAAATGACGCGAATGGGCGGAGGTTTCGGCAGAAAGCTGTACGGACATTACCTGGTAGAAGCAGCCATCATCTCCCAGAAAGTCAAGGCGCCCATCAAGCTCGTCTACTCGCGCGAAGACGACATGACATTTGGAAATTATAGCCCAGCATTTCACGCCAAGCTTCGCGCTGCCCTGGATGAGGACAACAAGCTGATCGCCTATCAGGTACGCGCCGGGGGATTCCCGGACAGCCCCCTCTTTGCCAACCGCTTTCCCGCCGGCAGTGTAGAAAACTACCTGGCGGAAGAATGGCGGTGTGATTCCAACATCAGCATAGGTGCATTCCGGGCGCCGAGGTCTAATTTCATGGCCGTAGCCGAACAATCTTTCCTTGATGAAGTAGCAGAGGCTGCGGGTAAAGACCCCATTGATTTCCGGCTGGAGCTTTTCGAACGCGCCATCGCCGGCTATTCGGTAGGCGAAAATAACGACTATGATGCAGAGCGATATGCCGGTGTGCTAAAGCTGGTAAAAGAGAAATCCGGATGGGGCCAGAAAAAACGAGGCGTCCACAGAGGGGTAGCGGCCTACTACTGCCACCACAGCTACGTAGCCCAGGTGGTTGATTTGGTGATGAAAAACGGTAAGCCTGTGATTGAAAAGGTACACTGCGCAGTAGACTGTGGTATCGTGGTGAATCCCATCGCGGCCACTAACCTGGTAGAGGGCGGCACAGTGGATGGTATTGGCCATGCGCTATACAACCCCGGGATGACCTTTTCTAACGGAAAGCCCGAACACAACAACTTCAACACCTACCGGATGATCCGGCATTCCGAGGCGCCGCAAGCCATCGACGTCCATTTTGTGAAAAGCGATGTTGACCCCACAGGACTGGGTGAACCGCCATTCCCTCCCGTGCAGGCAGCCGTGGCCAATGCGCTTTACAAAGCAACGGGCAAACGCCATTACCATCAGCCGTTTTTAGGACAGGGCTTTGCATTGTGAACCCAACGTCTCTGTCTTATTTCTATAGTTCATGCTGGTATAAAATCTCTGTGGAAAGTGGCTTTATTTTCCATTTCGCTTCCTTGCTTTCTCATTTGAAACAACGGAAATAGCCTCGTAACCTATCAGATATTCTAAAAATTCCTGTCTGTTAACGTTGTTTAACAATTTAGGTCCGTTTGGCGAAACAGCCTTCATAATTGGCCGAAAATTGTCTTCGCTTTGGGATAGTTGCAGGCTGTCTTCATACGTGGTTATTAAAATCAATTGAAAATGATCTGTTGAGTCTTTTGAGGTTTTGTATAGTTCGTAGCCACTTATTACACCTTCTTTCAAGGCTAATTTTCGAAATGTCTCCCAATTTTCACGGTAGAAATACATAACTTCCTGTTCGTAATTTGCATTTGCTTTAACAATATCAATTGTAGAAACTTCCTGC
>CAYUJK010000675.1:0-1909 GCA_964444895.1 uncultured Roseivirgaceae bacterium | reverse complement strand
CTCAATCATCGTGGCCGAGACGGTGATGGCCATTACCAGCGTTTTGCTGTTCAGGCGAGGCCGTTGGAAGCTGAAGAAGGTGTAGAATGACCCCGGATGTACAGGGTCGGTTGCTGGTTATTCGTTATTGGAAGGAGCAAGGAGCAAGGAGCGGAGGGCAGAGAGCAGAGAGCAAAGAATAAGGGTGTAGGCAGCGGCAGGAGGCAGTTAGGAGAAACGGTCAAGACGATAGTCCGTGACTCCGGGTAAAGGGCAGGGAGTAAAGTGCTGAGGGCGGAGAGCAAAGAGCAGGGAGCAAGAACGTGGGAGGGGTAATCGGATAATCAACAATTGATTGTTGTGTATTCAGTACTGACACACCGAATACGGAATACTGAACACGGTCATCTGAGTGCTTTTTCGGTGTTCCAATGCGGCCTGTGTCTTGCATCTTGCACCCTGCTCCATCACTCTCGTCGCGCTGCTTTTTCCCAGAGCACACTTTGGGCGCCTTTCAGGTAGCGGACGAAGCCGCGGTAAACAGCGTAGTTCATCATGCAGAAATAATAAGGTACGAAAAAAGCTTTGAGTCTTATTTTTTTGGTTTCAAAAAGATAGCCTGCCGCTGCGGCCAGGTAAAAAACGACCTGGCCAAAGAAAAGCCCTTGGTATAAAAGAAGCCGATGATACAACAGAAAGACATTGAGAATAAAAATGACAGGCAAAGCTGCCGGCGCCACTGTCCATCGCAGTACCCTGTGGGAAATATATTGAAAACTCAGCCACCCGTATTTTACCGGGTTGAGGAGGGGTTTTAACCTCACAATGGCCTGTATGCCCCCTGCGGCTATTCGTATTTTTCGTTTCAGTTCTTCCTTCACCGATGCGGAAGGAGGCTCAATCGCGTAAGCGCCGGGTTCGTACACCACCCGAAAACCACTTCGGGCTATGGTCAGCGTGATGTAAAAGTCTTCGATGAGGGTGTCGGGAGGCACGGGCTCATAAAGATTGCGGCGCAGGGCATACAACTCGCCCGCGGCGCCTACCACGGAGTGAAGCTCAGAATCCCAGGCCTTCAGCTTCGATTCGTACTTCCAGTAAAGACCTTCCCCGGCGCCCGAAGCTTCTTCCTCTCTCTCAATCGATATTCGTTTTTCGCCGGCTACAGCGCCTACCCGGCTATCCTGAAAGTGGGCCGTTAATCGTTGGGCTGCCTGTTTATTCAGATGTGTGTTGGCATCGGTGAAAATAACAATTTCCGAATCGATGATCGACATGGCCCGCTCCACAGCGGCAATCTTTCCTGCCCTTTTTGCCTGGTGCAGGTGAATGATCGAAGGATACCCTCCAACGATACGGCAAGTGTTGTCGTCGCTGCCATCCGTTACCACAACAATGCGCATTTTGTCTTTTGGATAGTCCAGTTCCAGGGTATTGTTGATTTTATCGCCTATGATGGTTTCTTCGTTGTAAGCGGCAATCAGCACCGTGACGGTAGGGTAGTAATGGGGCGAAAGAGTTTGTTTTTGTTTAAAAAACCGTTTAAAAATTACTAATAAATACAGCAGGATTCCATAGCCTATGTACGTGTAAACTACAAGGAGCGTAGCTAACCAGAATAAAGCTTCGACGTATTTCATTTTGCTATTATCGTATTATTATGGCGAATAAAGTAAAATGTATGTTAAAAAAAGCTAATTTTGCTGTACCTTTAATTAAGGTACTTTCGAGTATTAACAAAAAAGAGGTTGTCGAAAAAAAGAATCCACTCCCTTTTTAGTTAGGTAAACCGGCCCGAAACATTACATGTGAGTTAGGGTCAGATAGTTTTGGAATACTAACCAACCAGGAAACCAACATGCGCCAAAACTTCCCACTACCGGCTGCTTCGCATATAGCGCTGATTCTCTTTGCGCTTATGGCATTTGAA
>CAYUJK010000674.1:0-1909 GCA_964444895.1 uncultured Roseivirgaceae bacterium | reverse complement strand
TCCAGTGCCGATTTATAAAAAAATCCACATTTGATCACCAATTGCTCATTGTTGATTCGGTAAGAGGTGTCAAAAAGTGTATAGAGAACAAAGGCTATTGTAGGCAAAATTATGGCCATTAGGGTTATTATGGCTGCTATTGGCGCTCCTGCGATGATGGGTATCAACACAACGCCCATCGATATCGCAAATAGAGGGATCAGGATTTCCAGCCCTGCCTTAGATCTAAACTCTTTCATTGGCTAGTTGGGTTATGTTGCTGACATGATTAGTTACTTTTGCAGGCTCGTCGCATTTGCTGGACTCTTTTTGGCATCAATTACCTTGTCCGAACCGGATCAGTGGAAGGTATTGCCTGGCCGGTAGTAATACGAACCGACTAACGCCTTGTTGCCGGATTTTTACTGTTTATTGTCCGCTGGTTAGTTCCGTAATTATTGTTTCTATTTTTTTGTTGTATTCGTTAATAGCACTTTCGTATTTGTCAGTATCTTCATCTATCGTTTTATAGATCAGCTCATAGCTTGCAATTCTAAGTTCGCAGTACTCTTTCAGCTTGCTGTTTCTTTCTCTTATTGGCAGGGGTAAATCAAGATCTTTGAAGCTTTCAATGAGTTTTATGTTTTCGTTCCAGTAATAAAGTCCCCTGTCTTTTATTTCCGAAAGTATTTTTTCGTTTGGCGTTCCCTGAGGCAGGCTGTAGACTTCTAAGGCCATTGATTCCATAGAAGCAAACCGCTCCATTTCTTTTTCATATTGCCCAATGTGGTTTGGTAGTGTTTTGTAAATGGCGAAAGAAGAAATTATCAGAGCAAGGGCTAGGATTCCGATGGTTGAGAATTTGATCAGGTTATTTTCAAATTGCTTCAACCCCGGGACAAAAGCGTAGCCAACGATAAGTCCGCTTAAAAGTCCGCCAATGTGGGCGGCATTGTCAATACCGCTGTTCGGCTTCAGTCCGTTGAGAATATTGTAACCAACGAAGACCACGACACTTGTCAAAAGTGCGTTTCTTACAGATTTGTCAAGTAGATTAGTTGTCAATAAGACGAGGAAAACACCATACATACCGAAAATTGCCCCTGAAGCACCGGCGCTGATGGTCAAGTCGTGCCACCATAAACTTGTTAGACTGGCTGTAATTCCGGTAATTGCATACGCAGCTAAAAATCTCGTCTTTCCAAGGTAGGGTTCGAGTAAAAGCCCGATGTGGAGCAAGGCATACATATTTAACAACAAGTGCAAAATCCCGATATGTAAAAAGCAAGCCGTGAATAATCGCCACCATTGCCCTTCTAATGTCAGCGGTCGGAAGTTTGCGCCCCAACGCAACAGGTCGTCGTTTTCAGGTAGAAGAATATGAACGCCTGCGGTGATCATGGCTATGAACACGAGAAGGTTAATGTTGATAAGGATTGGCGATATAAAGTATCCCTCTGTGGGCTTGAATATTGAAAAGAAGCCTGTAATTTTTTCTTTGGCAGTGGAAGGCGGTTTGCTTAAAATATCATCTTCTTTTGAGGCGTAACTTTCCCGCAACTCCACACGTTTGGCTTCGATCTCTTCTGGAGTCAGTGCGTTTTTGACTTCCTGAATTTTTGACAAAAGTGCTTTAACATTTTTTTTGTTTTTACCCCAGTCTGCCAGCTGGCTCCCTGTACATTCACTTTTTATATTGGCAGTGTTGTTGTCAATTTTAACCGTTACTTCTTCGCTCCAGGAACTCCAGGAAAATTTTGTGTAAGCGATAAAGCCTGTTTCGCTTACAAAACCTACATTCCAGTCAAGTTTAAAAGCGGCTTCTGTCGCCAAAACTAAAAAATGCTCTTTGTCAAGATTGTCAAGTGGATAATCTTGTATGTGTTTAGGTGAAAATCCAAAAGCCATGTTTCTGTTCGCTTACGTACGG
>CAYUJK010000673.1:0-1911 GCA_964444895.1 uncultured Roseivirgaceae bacterium | reverse complement strand
GACCCCTATGCCTACTCGCTGCAGCTTGCCAATATCTACCGCATACTTAATCGCCGGCAGGAAATGATTGGGGAATACCTCAACTACGCCGACGAGCAACCCAATCAGCTCAACGCAGTAAAAAACATTTTGCAGGGCGTGCTTGAAAATCCCGATGACCTCGACGCCTTCGAAACCATGATGATCGACAAGGTGCAGCAAAATCCGAATAATGAAAATTATACCGAGCTGTTGATTTGGGCTAATCTTCAGAAAAAGGATTTTTATTCGGCCTTTGTGCAAGCCAGGGCAGTAGACCGAAGATACAAGCTCGGCGGCACAGGATTAATCAACATAGGAAAAATAGCCCTGGACAATCAGGACTACCGAAATGCCATCCGGATATTTGAATACGTGATAGAAACGTATCCCCAAACGCAAAACTACCAACTGGCACGCAGGTACGTGGTAAAAGCGAAAGAGGAGAAGATCAAAACGACGTATCCTGTGCAAAAAGAGGAGATTCGCAACCTGATAGAGGAATACGAAAAACTCCTGAAGGAAATAGGTCTGAATCAACTTACCGTAGAGGGATTGCGCAGCAAAGCCCAGCTTCATGCATTTTACCTCGACGAACACGAAGAAGCCATTGCCATCCTCGAAGAAATTATCAGGTATCCCAGGATGAACCAGTCTGTCGTAGATCGCTCTAAGCTGGATCTGGGGGATATTTACATCCTTACTGGCCAACCCTGGGAGTCTACCCTTCTGTATTCGCAGGTCGAAAAGTCGAGCAAAGATACCCCCACAGGCTATGAAGCAAAATTTAAAAATGCAAAACTGTCTTACTACAAAGGGGATTTTGCCCTTGCCCAGGAACACCTGGATATACTGAAAAATGCCACCACGCGCGAAATCGCCAACGATGCCATGAAACTGAGTCTGCTGATCAAAGACAACACGGTGCTGGATACTTCAGACCTGAACATGCAGCGCTATGCCTATATCGATTTATTGCTTTTCCAAAACAAGAAAATGGAAGCGCTTGACTCGATAAAAATGCTGAAGGGTGACATAAAATCGCACGGACTCTACGATGAGGTGCTGTACCTGGAAGCTTCTATTCAACAGGAACTGGGTAATTTTGATACGGCCCTCTTGCTGCTCGACGAAATGATCGAAAACTACCACTACGATATACTCGGCGATGATGCGCTTTATCTGAAAGGAAAAATCCTGGAAGAAAATAAGAAAGAAAGTGCTGCGGCCATCGAAACATTTACCCAATTTCTGATCCGGTATCCTGGCAGTATTTACAGCGCAGATGCCCGCCGAAGACTGCGAACCTTGCGGGGTGACTTCGTCAACTAAAAATTTTCCTCCTGATCTCTACAACCCTTTTTGCAGTTGATGTTTCTCTACGAAAAATAAAAATTGTATGAGAAGCGTATTGATAATCTTTGTGTTCGTAAGTCTTTTGTCATGCTCCAAAAATGACCCTTCACCCACACCCTTCAAGGGCCTGGAATGGAAAAAGTTAGGCCTTGAGGGAAAAATAGTCAATGAGATTCAACTTTATGAAGACGTACTTTATGCAGCTACCGACGATGGCTTGTATAAAAAATCTATTTCTGAAGAATCTGAAGATTTTTCGCTCGTCAATTTTGCTGGCAAGAACGTCTCAGCCATTGTTTTTTTAAACAATCAGCAAGCTTTTGCGGCCGTAAATGGTAAGCTTTTTCACTCAGAAAATGCCGGGACTACCTGGCAGGAAGTGAGCGGCGATTTTGGTGGTGAAGAGGAGGAAGCTATTCACGATATCGCCGCGGCGCCTGGCGGCGCCCTTTATGCTACTGGTGTGTGGGCGGTGGCGAAGTCAGAAAACAAGGGACTAAACTGGCAACCCGAGTGGGGCTATTGGGGTGGATTTGG
>CAYUJK010000672.1:0-1915 GCA_964444895.1 uncultured Roseivirgaceae bacterium | reverse complement strand
TTGCCAGGGTCACCCCAAACTGCTTTTCCTTCCTTACTCCACACTCAAACTCAAACACTTCCTATCTTTGGAGCTTTTTTGAAATGGATTAGGATGTTATATAGTGCTTTACATTCCTTCCTACTTAAAAATGATTTCGCTGTCTAACAAAAGGGGGTTTTAAAAACCTGAACAGGGTCAAGAATGGTGAGGTTTTCAGGAATAAAATCTACACCGGAGGGATCTCAGATAGAAATTTGTCGTTTTTGTACTTATGAATAAACTACTTACCTGGATCACCCTTTCAGTCCTTTGCACGACTAACTCATTTGGTCAAAAGGATGTACTCATACAGAACACCTTAGACAGCATTAAAGAGAGTTCCAACTACCCGGGCATCGTCTTCACCTACATTGATAGCCATAAACGGCTGCATGCCTTTGCCAGTGGCTGGGCGGACACAGAACAAGGAACCAAAATGACCGTTGACCACAAGCTGCACGGTGGAAGCACCGGAAAGACAGTAGTGTCTGCGGTTGTCATGCAGCTTGTTGAAGAAAGAAAAATCTCACTGGACGATAAGGTGTCTAAATATCTCGGAAAGTACCACTGGTACTCACGCATAGCCAATGCAGATCAAATCACCATCAAAAATCTCCTTCAGCACACATCCGGTATTGTGAGATATGAATTCAAAGAGGCCTTTTTGAAAGACCTGATAAAGTATCCGGATAAAGTATGGAAACCTGAAGAGCTACTTGCCTATGTGCTCGATGATAAACCTCCCTTTGAAGCAGGCAAAGGATTCACCTATTCGGACACGAACTACATTCTCCTGGGGATGATCATCGAGCAGGTAACTGGAAACACTTTCTACAAGGAAGCCAGGGAAAGAGTTTTGACTCCCCTTGGGATAAACAGCTTTACTCCTACCCATACCAATCAAATTGATAACATGGCACAAGGTTATTATGACGAAGGGTCTGGTTACGCCCTTGGCTTCAAAGCTCCCTTTCTCGTGGATGGAAAAGCGCAAAACAACATGCAGTTTGAATGGACAGGCGGAGGCTATGCCTACAAGAACGCCGACTATGCAAGACTATTATTGGCTATCTATGAAGGTGAACTTTTTAATTTGGAGACTCTGGGTGATTCTTTCTTCGATTTTGTAGAAGCTGAAGAAATTCGTGGGGAATACGGACTCGGGGTGATCCGGTACGAATATCCCGAAATTGGCGAGCTAATCGGACACTCAGGCTTCTTCCCAGGTTACTATACGATGGGATTCTATCATCCGGAATCAAAACAAGTCTTCGTGATGCAAATCAATTGCACACAAATGCCGCAACTTAGTAACTTCAGAAATGACTATTTAGAATTGATTAAGCTTGTCCATTCCTTTAACAACTAAATTCCAAAGGGCTTAATGACACTATTTCCAATTGCTGAGCATTTCAGCGATATACACATTAGGATGAATTGTATGGTCTGCACCCTCTATTATGTTGAGTTCAACCCAACAAACGCCAAACACACCGACCAATTCCGGGTATTTCTGTTATCCATATTGACATCATTATTTGGTAACCTAAACCTAACAAAACGATACCCCAATGCCGCTCACTGGTTTTCTATCAGTATCAAGAAGAGGATGTCAACCCTCGTTCAGAAGTGCTACGAGAGGTGAAAATTATCTTTGGAGGTGCAGCACGCCGCACTCGGAGTATAATTTATTTAGTCAAAGTTCAAACTTTGACAAGTTTGGCAGCACTTGTAAGCCTTTCTGAATCTGACGGATTCCCATGTTTACGCCAAAGGCAAATGGATTATTCATTTTTCCGTTTGGCTTTGATAATAGACCTCTTCCGTCACCGGCTCCAACCACCTTACACCTCCATTTTGGGTGTTGATGCTCATGGCCATGTGAGTTACCGAC
>CAYUJK010000671.1:0-1921 GCA_964444895.1 uncultured Roseivirgaceae bacterium | reverse complement strand
CTCCTCGCTTTTGGGTTCTACTTTTACCTCTCGTCTTATTTGCCGCTATTTATCGATCCGCTGCTGGAGCCCTACCGCCTCTTCGACCTTTCATGGATGGGCGTGGTAGCCGGTGGTTTATTCGGGGTGCTGCTGTATGAGTTCGGGGTATTTGCCTGGCACTACTGCCTCCACAGGTACAATATCCTGTGGCGCACCTTTCACCAGATGCACCACAGCGCTGAGCGGCTCGATACCTACGGTGCGTTTTATTTCAGTCCCCTGGATATGATCGGGTGGACAGTCTTGGGCAGCCTGTGTTTCAGCTTCATTGCGGGGCTGTCGCCGCAGGCCATTACCCTGATGTTGCTTACCGTGAACTTCCTGGGGATGTTCCAGCATGCCAATATCAAAACCCCGCGGTGGCTGGGCTACATTATTCAACGGCCAGAAAGCCATACGTACCACCATGCGCGAGGCATTCACCGGTACAACTATTCCGACCTACCCGTTTTTGACATTCTTTTCGGCACGTTTCACAATCCGAAAGAATTCGATCAGGAGACGGGATTTTACAACGGCGCTTCTGCACGCGTGGCGGATATGCTGCTCTTCAGAGATGTTAGCCAACCGAAGCTTAAACCATAACCGCGATGCAAGCCAATAAAAAGCTGTTTGAAAAGGGGTACTTCCTCACCGATGGGGGCCTGGAAACTACCTTGGTTTATCATCATAATATTGCGCTGAACCACTTTGCAGCATTTGAATTGCTGAACGACGAAGTGGGACAGCAGGCGCTGAAAAGCTACTTTAAGCCTTACCTCAATTTAGCTGTCCGCCACGGGGCCTCCTTTATCCTGGAGACCCCTACCTGGCGGGCTAATCCCGACTGGGCATATAAACTGGGCTATTCGCTTGAAGAGGTAAAAGCGCTCAACAAAATGGCCGTAGGAATTTTCAGGGATTTTGCACGTGAAAGCAGTAGCCCTTCGCTGAATGTCATTCTTAGCGGCAATATAGGCCCCAGGGGCGATGGGTACGTGGCGGACAGGAGCATGTCTGCCAGAGAAGCCCGGGCATATCACTACCTGCAGGTGCAGGCCTTTGCCCAGGCAGATGCGGACGTGGTCACGGCCATGACCCTCAACTATAGCGATGAGGCCATTGGCATTGTACAAGCCGCAGAAGCCTTTCACATCCCTGTGGTGATTTCCTTTACCGTGGAAACCGACGGGCGCCTTCCCAACGGCGAGAGCCTGCAGGAGGCGATAGAAAAAACAGACCTTGCTACACATGCCTATGCGGAGCACTTTATGATCAACTGCGCGCATCCGGAGCATTTTGACCATATCCTGCAAAATGAGGGCGCCTGGAAAACGCGCATTCGAGGTATACGGGCGAACGCTTCGTCCAAAAGCCATGCAGAACTTGACGCTTCCACCACGCTGGACAGAGGTGATGAGTGCCACCTGGCAGAAGAATACGGAAAGATCAAAACAATGCTGCCCGACTTCAGAATTGTAGGAGGCTGCTGCGGCACAGACCACCACCACCTGGAGGAGATATGCAACGTGATATTTGCCGAAAATGCAGCGCCGCAGGGTGTCCGCTAAGAAGTGGCAGCTTGGCAAAGCCGGCTGTACAGAAAAACCACCTGCGCATTCCACCCTGTATACCGCAGGATAGGATAAGCGCGAAATACGCCGATAGAAAAAATCATAGTAAATACTAAGAAAAATCGAAACCTGGCATAGTCCCGCCCGGCAATAGCTGGCGGGATAGCTATGCCTATGATATTACCAACAAAATGAAAAAACTATATACCTTGCTTGTGCTGCTTGGCTTGTGCCTGGGTAGCAGGGCAGGCAAAATGAACAGCTTTTACGAATGGGAGTGTGAGGTAAACCTGATCAACTCCACCGCCTATGATCTCGACGACCTG
>CAYUJK010000670.1:0-1927 GCA_964444895.1 uncultured Roseivirgaceae bacterium | reverse complement strand
AGCATGCCGTGGCGTCATGATGAGAGTGAATTCAAAAGATGGTGCGAGGGCACTACCGGCTATCCCATTGTAGATGCCGGAATGCGCGAGCTAAACACCACCGGCTACATGCACAACCGCGTCAGAATGATCGCGGCAAGCTTTTTAACCAAGCACCTGTTGATCGACTGGCGGTGGGGCGAAGCCTACTTTGCACAGCGGCTTTTGGACTATGAGCTGGCTTCTAACAACGGCGGCTGGCAATGGGCAGGAGGGTGCGGCACAGATGCACAGCCCTATTTTCGTATTTTTAATCCATACGAACAAGCCAGAAGATTTGACCCCAAAGGAGAGTATATCAAAAAATGGGTGAAAGAAATAAACACCGGAAACTACCCCGATCCAATAATAGATCATAAATTTGCACGCGAAAGAGCGATTGCTACTTTTAAAAGAGCTTTGGAGATATAGAGATGAAAATAGGAGATAAAGTAAGGCTGCTGCGCAGCAATGATGAAGGACGGATAGTCCGTTTCAGCGACAAAAACCTGGTAGAAATAGAAATAGAGCAGGGCTTTGTGATACCCGCTATGCGGAGTGAGGTGGTGGTTGTCTCCGGAGAGGAAGACGAGTACTTCGGCCACCAAACTTCGGCCACAAGCAGCACTACCGCTAGCCGTGAAGAAGCGCCTGAAACAACCCCGGGCATCCGCGGCATTTTCCTCGGATTCATCCCGATCAACGACAACGATGTGTCGCTGTATCTCTTCAATTTCTCGAATCATGACATCCTCTATTCTATTTCTGAGAGCCATAGTGAGTTGGCGAAAGCCTACGCTCACGGAGCTTGCTCTGTGGGAAAAAACCAGTTTGTTACCTACTTTAAACTTAGCAATTTTGAATCCTGGCCCGAAATACTGGTCCAGGTGATCACCATAAATCAGCGCCTGGAGCCCCGGACATCCACTATAGAAGAAGTAGTGAAGCTGAAAGCCAAATCGTTTTTCAACTCTAAAACGATCATACCAACGATTGACAAAGAGGGCTTTTTGATAGAAATAAAAGACAAGAGAAGTGATGCAAGCGAAATGGAGCTTTATGAAAAGAGTTCCGGGAGCGCTACTCATCATTCGGGAGGGTCAAAGGGCGAGACCTTGTCTCAGCAATTGAAGACAAAGCTCATGAGTCCAAAAACAAGCTCTGGCCCGCAATCCACACTGGAAAAAAGAGCCGGGCAGCAGCTTGAGGTAGACCTGCACATCGAAAAAATTGATGCAAACCATCATCAGCTAACTGCGGAAGAAATCATCAATAAACAAATAGCTACCTTCGAAAAAGCGCTCGACAACGCTATCCTAACCGATGCCTCCAGCGTTAAATTCATCCACGGTATTGGAAATGGCTCTCTACGCCACAAAATCCACAAGTACCTGAGCCAAAGCCACTCTATCCGTTATTTTGAAGATGCCGACAAGGGCAAGTTTGGCTTTGGCGCCACCATTGTTCACTTATAATTTAAGTTTAAACGAAAACTTTTTTTTCTTTGATTTTGAACCCTTTAAATTTAACTTCACAAAAACCCATAATATTTTTTTATTTTGGGCTAAATTCCTGATCATTTTGTGCAGAGTGCTATGAACTTCAATTTCAACAAATTCATGGAGGAATATTCCCTGGAAATCGGGGGGCAGTTTTCCGAATATGACAAAAGCAAATCCGTGATCATCGTTCCCTTGAATGACAACAGGTTTCAGGCGGTATTGGGAGTTGTCAAGTTCAATGAAAAATACAACAAAACAGGCATTGAATTTTCCTCAAAGGTATGCCCTTTTTCCGAAGACCTGGACATCAAGCGTTTGTTGGAAGAAAATGCCAAAACCTGCTATGCGAAATTTGTGGTGGTAGATGACTTCATTAAGGTAGAGGGCTCTACATTCATCGAAAACAT
>CAYUJK010000669.1:0-1928 GCA_964444895.1 uncultured Roseivirgaceae bacterium | reverse complement strand
AAAGCAAAAAGTATTTTCCTTAAGCAGTTGGCTGAAGCCTAACTGCAATAGATAGTTGACTCATTGAGGCATTTAAAGCTCGGCTATGCGAGTGTGTTATCGATTGCATTCTGTTCTACAACCTTATTTGCCCATTTCTTCCAACATTTTCTGGCACATTATCAGTGCTCTTGCCGTATGGTAGTTGCCTTTCCAGGCCTGGGCTTTTGGCGCCTTTGCGGCATTGGGATCGCTGTCGAGGCCGTTGACATACCAGTCGCCATTTTCATGATCTATGAGGTATTGATCAATGTAGCGCCACATTTCTTCAAACTTGCCATAGTAATTCCGCTCGTCGTTGGGAAACAGCTTGTGCATGAGCAACAGCGCATTGAGCCCTTCGGCTTGCGCCCACCAGGCTTTATGGCGATTGGTGATCTTCAATTGGTGGCTCTGGTATTTGCCCTGATCAAAGAAGCCGCCATGGGCTGTGTCCCAGCCGTGATCCAGGGCGTGGTCTACCATTCGTTTTATTTTGGGAAGGAGGTCACTCATGTCGAGGTGGAGCGCCTCAGCAGCTTCATAAAGAAGAAAGGCGGTCTCTACATCATGGCCAAAGGTAACGTGCTGCTGGTAGTAATCCGAGGCGCCTAATGCCTCCTGGTCTTCATCGGGGACCAACGTCCAATCCGGGTAGAAGTAAAGTTTTAGGAATCCCCGCTCGTCGCGCATGGTTTCCGAGACAATGTGATACATCTCCTCTAATCTCGACCTGACAAGGTCATCGGGCCAGACCTGGTAGAGTGTGGTGAACGCCTCCAGCAGGTGAATAGAGCTGTTGAATTCTTTGAGGCCTATCAAGGCTTTCTCACCGAAACGGGTACTGGCAGCTTGTGAGCGAGGCAGGGGAGAGCCGTCCCGGTTTAGCACCTGGAAGTACCCATCGTACCCCGGATCCCGGGCATATTTATCTAACCATAAAAAGGTCTTTTTGGCCAGTTCCAGCGCTGCCGAATCCTGGGAGACCTTGTAGTACTGCGCCAGCGCGTAAATGGCAAAGGCATTTCCGTAGGCCGTTTTGTATTGATTGGTTTCCGTTATGGCTACGTTCCCTGCGCTGTCGGATGTTTGGAAAAAACCGCCGCGTTCATTGTCCCAGAGTTTATTTTTTAAAAAATGAAATCCCTGCCGGGCATAGTCCAGGTATTTCTGCTGTGGAGAGTGGTGTTCGTAGACGAATGAAAGTGTCCACACGTGCCGCGCCTGGGTCACGATAAATTTGTCCTGACTTCCCGTTTTTTTCCACTGGTAATCGAAGGTAGTGTAATAGCCACCAAAGGTTGTGTCGAGGGTCTTGGGATACCAAACGGCGAGGAGGTTTTCGTTCAAGGCCTTTTCAATTTCTGGTTTTGGGTTGAAAGAGCTTTCTGTGGGGGCGCTGCAGGCCATTAGGCTGAACAGCAGGGGTAGTTTTGGGATTTTAAGCTTCATGGTCAGGCGGATTATTAAAAAAGCTAAAGATACTTTTTTCAAAAATATTTGCAGGGCTGCGAAACAAAATGTTTACGGAGGAGTTATATGTGTGTAAACAATTGTTGTATATACATTAAATATAAAATAAACATGGAAAAAGCAATCTTAACCAAATGGGCGATTGACCCGACTCACTCAGAAATTCAATTCAAAGTAAAGCACCTGGTCATTTCTACGGTTACCGGTAAGTTCAATGAATTTTCAGGCCACATAGAAACAGACGGAGATGCGATCGAAGGCGGATCGGCAGAATTTTCTGCCAAGATCAATTCCATCTCGACAGGCAACAGCGATCGCGATGGTCACTTGAAGTCTGACGACTTTTTCAACGCGGAGAAATACCCCGAACTCACGTTCAAAAGCACTGACATCAGCAAGGTAGACGAGCATAATTATAAGATGACTGGCGACCTTAC
>CAYUJK010000668.1:0-1935 GCA_964444895.1 uncultured Roseivirgaceae bacterium | reverse complement strand
TCGCCCATTGTCATTATTCTTGAGGGATGATAAGTTCCATTTTTTAATAGGTAGATAAGCAAGGTCTTGTCATTGGGATGTACGATCCAGTATTCCTTTACCCCGGCGCTTTCATAGAGATTGTATTTCTCGTGGAGGTCTTTTTGAACGGAGCTTTTGGATACGATTTCGGCAATTAAATCCGGCGCCCCTTTGCAACCTTTCACATCAATTTTACTTGGGTCGCAGATTACGCAAATATCTGGCTGGACTACGGTTTCGGTCTGTTCGTCTTTGTCATCAGCGTTTTTCGGCAAACGTACGTCGAATGGCGCGGAGAATACTTTGCAGGTTTTGCCCTTGAAAAAGGTATAAAATTCACCTGATAGTATCGTTGAAATTAGCTGATGATCCGATTTGGGAGCAGGAGACATCCTGAATATTCTCCCCATGATTAACTCCACCCGCTCTTTAAATCTCCAGGTGAGGTAATCGGCGTAAGTATAGCGCTTGCTGAAATCCAGTTGGTTGATATCGGTGATCATCGATGCTTTTTTATGAGGGATGTTCAAAGATAGAAATTTCCGGGTAACGGAGCTGCATAGAATGATGGAAGTTGAGCATAGCCGCAGCAGGCAGCGGCATGCCGAAAGGCTCTCGGGAAGGCCGCTAAGTAAATCAGGTGGCGCTACGCTTTGTGTGTCGTCACAGATAGCCTTTCAACATCTGCAACTCCTCTGATACATCCAACACATCTTTGTATTTCTCCACCCGGGCTATAGTATTTTTCACAAAGGAAATATATTCTTCAGAGCCGGGATAAAAAGGGCGATGGTGGAGTGCTTTTCGTATCTTTTCCCATTCGGATACAAAGGCGAGTGTCTGCTCGTCAAAGTAGCTTTTGGTGAATTTATCCCAGATGTATTCGATGGCTTGTTGGCTGGGGTGCAGCATATCGGCAGCATAAAAGCGATAGTCGCGCAGGTCGTCAATCATCAGCTCAAATGAAGGGAAGTAATCGACGTCGTCGTGTGTCCTGCTTAACTCCCCACAAGCCACCCGCAGCAAGGCCTTACTCAGGCTGTTTTGTTCCAATGTCTCTTTCAGGTGCCGAACAGGGCTCACGGTGAGGATTATCTTCGCTCCGGCATTTTGTTGCTTTAGCTTTTGGTAGAAAACGGTGAACGCATCGGTGATTTCCTGGAGAAAAAGCATCTTTTTCACGAAATGGTCGGAGGGCACTTTGTGGCAATTAGCCACGATCTCGCCGTTGCGCTTCAACTGATACACCACGGCCGTGCCGAAAGTAATGATCACTACTGTTGCTTTTTGGAGAAACTGTGCGGTTTCTTCAAAAGCAGCGTCCATGCGGCGGCGAAACTCCTGCTCGTCTGTGGCGGAAATATCGGAATGAAAATGAAAGTTCCGGAATACGCCCTGGTGTTTCAGATACGATTCTTCGCCGGGCCGCTCGCCGCTCATCGCAAACTCCAAAAGCTGAAAGAGGGAGACGGGATTGTACACCGTGCCAAAAGGGTTGGAAAGGACAGGAAATTTAAACGCCTGTAGCTTCTCGCCGATATTGTCCGAAAAGCACGATCCGATGGAAAAAACAGCGTGCTGAAGGTTTATTTTCCAGGGGGAGGGGGCGGGTGTAATTTCGGTACGGAACATGGGGTTGGTTATTCGTTGTTCGTTATTGGGTTATTAAGTTAATCGTTATTCGGTTTGTGCATTCCTGAAATAGGTTGACAAAAAAAGTCAACTGTATGAAAAAGCTTTGTCTATATTTCAGCCAACCAAAAGCTTCCAGGGTCAGCCGACTCACCGATGTGCTAAATTAACTTTTTTTGTGCTAAACCTCCATTTACCGATTCCACACTGCCACTCGCCGATTTTCGATCGGATAAAATAAAGAGCTGCAACATTTTTACAACGTAATTAAAACAAATAATC
>CAYUJK010000667.1:0-1941 GCA_964444895.1 uncultured Roseivirgaceae bacterium | reverse complement strand
GAGCCGGACTAATATTAAACCTGAACTACTAAAAACCTTATTTTTTCAACTATTTTCCAGTCATTTTTTACGTTTAGGGGGCAGTGAGACCATTCTTACTGCCTCTTTTTTGTTCCTGTTTTCAAAAGCAGAAATTTACTTTGCCGTAATCTGCAATTGTTCGCGAAGTTCAGCTACCTTTATTGAAAACACAAAACCCTGCCCATAAGAAAGTAAACCTTAGAAATCTCACTCATGATAAATCTGGCTATTTTAGGCATCATCCTCCTTTTATTGATTGTCTTTCTCTATTTTTTTCCTATCAACCTCTGGATTACTGCCGTCTTTTCGGGGGTACGAATAAATATCCTGGACCTGGTCTTGATGCGATTTCGGAAAGTGCCGCCGGGGCTGATGGTCGAATCACAAATCATTGCCGCCAAAGCGGGGATAAAAGGAGTTACCACCAATCAACTGGAAACCCACTACCTGGCCGGAGGCAATGTGAAGTCGGTCATCAAATCGCTGATCATGGCCGATAAGGCAAATATTGACCTCGATTATAAACAAGCTACCGCCATAGACCTTGCCGGAAGAGATGTGCTGAAAGCCGTTCAGATGTCGGTGATGCCCTATGTGATCGTAGTACCTGCTGTTTCGGGTGTTTCGGGAGACGGCATTCAATTGAAAGCCGTGGCACGGGTAACAGTGCGGGCCAACATAAGGCAGTTGGTGGGGGGTGCCGGGCAGGAAACGATAATAGCCCGTGTAGGCCAGGGAATAATCTCAACCATAGGCTCTTCGAAAAGCTATAAAGATGTATTGGAAAACCCCAACCATATTTCAAAAACAGTGCTAAATAACGGCCTGGATGCCGGCACAGCCTACGAGATCCTTTCTATCGATATCGCTGATATTGATATCGACAAAAATATTGGGGCAGAGCTTCAAATAGACCAGGCTGGCGCCGACCTGCGCATTGCGGAAGCCAAAGCCGAAGAACGCAGGGCAATGGCACTGGCACTTGAGCAGGAAATGCTCGCTAAAACAGAAGAAGCCCGCGCTAATGTACTGCTTGCGGAAGTAGAAGTGCCACTGGCATTATCAGGCGCTTTCCGTAAGGGCAATTTGGGGTATATTTAGTAATCAGTATTCAGTAATCGGAATTCCGTTTTGCCTGACCACAATATTTCCAAAAAAACTAAACTAACCGGTGTCGATGGCAAAAGCACGAAGGGCAGGTCAATTGGGATTTATCCATACACTTGGCTGAATGGGGTCGCAACAACTTTATGACACCGCCTCCAACCACGCCACGGCCATGAGTTGCGAGCCTGCCAGCGATGGATGTACACCATCGTAGGTCCAGTAACTACCAGGGGCCGATTTGCATGCTTCATCGAAAATATCCTGGTAGGGAATGAAAACAGCCTGAAACCTATCTGCCAGATCCCTCGCAATAGCCCGGTATTCATCAAATTCAGGGTACCAGGTATCATCTACTGCCTGGATGCCATTGACTGCGAAAGGTTCGCCAATGATCATTTTCACATCCGGGAGGCCTTTTCTGGTTCTTTGCAAGAGAGTCTCGTAGTCCTTTCTGTAGATTTGGGTCGTGCCCTTATAGTCGCGCCTGGAGTGCCAGTAGTCGTTCACACCTATTAAAATACTCAGCACATTCGGTTTCAGTTCCAGGCATTCGGCTTCCCACCGCTCGGCAAGTTGGTACACTTTATTTCCGCTAATGCCTTTATTGTAAAACTTCAATCCGAAATCCGGCTTTCGGTAAAGAAGGTCGGCTGCAGCTATCATCGCATAGCCCGAGCCCAGCATTCCCGTGGTGTTGAACTCGGTAGATTCCCGGTCTCTGCCGGCATCGGTGATGGAATCGCCCTGAAACAACACAATGTCATTTTTGCCGAGCTTGATCTTCTCCTTGTTTTTCATTTCGCCCCCCGTAGT
>CAYUJK010000666.1:0-1942 GCA_964444895.1 uncultured Roseivirgaceae bacterium | reverse complement strand
GGCAGCTGATCTCGGGGCAAACCCCTCGCTGGTTCAAAACGATGGTTATTGATAGTTTAAATGATTTGATTATGAAAAATTTGATAATACCAATACTATTTACAGTTGGCGCCTTGGGTTTTTTCTCTTGTGAGGATGATTCGCCGAGAGTTGAAATAAAAGGTGATGTACAACCCATGGAGTTGAAGGCAACATCTGCGTCCAGTTATGAACTTACCTTAGAGGCGGAAGAAAGCACGTTCGAGAAATTTGAATGGACAAAGCCAGATTATGGAGTTCAAGTAGCTATTAACTATAGATTGCAACTAGATGTGGCCGGCAATGATTTTGCCGATGCTATAGATTTGGTCAATACTAACTCATTAGAGGCTTCATTTCTGGTAGGTGTAATCAATGATAGATTGTTAAGTTTAGGACTGGAGCCCGATGAAGAAACCGAAGTTCAAGTGAGAGTTAGATCGGATATTAACCCTAATGTTGATCCTGTATATTCCAATGTCAGAAGTTTCACAGTTATACCTTATGCCACAGAATTCCCGCCTATCTATATGATAGGAGATGCCGTTGAGGGATGGGATACCGGGTTAGCTGTGGAAATGAGAAGTACCGGGCCAAATGTGTATGAGACCATTACTGAGTTTAATAACAACGGAGCTTTTCGATTTTTCAGTGAGCCATCTTGGGATGCAGACCCGCAGTACAACTGGACATACTTTGAAGGAGGAACGGTAGATGAAAATTTTGAAAATGCTCAAGATGGAGATACTAATATCCGCTTTGTGGGTAGTACCGGGTTTTTCAAAATAACAGTAAACGTCAAAGATAAAACCATCGAAATGGAGGCTGTGGAAAAACCCACATTGTTCATGATTGGGGCAGCACTTCAGGGATGGGATTTGGGACTGGCAGTAGAGATGACTTGGGTGAAAGACGGTGTTTTTCAGGCTACGGCTGAATTCAATAATAACGAAGCCTTCCGATTTTTTACTAAAGCAGATTGGAGTACTGGTTTTGGGAACTATCCTCATTTTGAGGAGGGAGATATTGATCCTCTTTTCGAAAATGCTAATGATGGTGACTCGAATTTCCGCTTCATAGGCACTACCGGGGAATATACCATTACAGTAAATCTCTACGAACTAACCATTGAAATGGAGCAATAACACAAGGCGTGTCATGATTAACCACTTGACCCTACCTTTGGATTGATGCCAATAATTTTAACTAAACAGGTTGACAATTTGCATAGAAAAGAACCTCTGTCACTAAAAGGACGGCAGGGGTTCTTTTAACCAAAAACTTCCAGACAAACCCGTCTGACAGCTTATTAGAAATGCCAATATATAGGATTAGGTAACAGCCGTCTTACGGAAAAAATAGCGAGGATTCTGTCAATAGCCGGATAAACAAAACAACATGCAAAAAATCTACATACTATTTATACTTCTTTTTACCACAACCATCGCCTGGGCACAGGTAAACCTGCAACCCACCGTGATGCCGGCTACCTTTGATCCCCTTACGGAGATCACCGTCACCTACGATGTTAGCGGCACGGCGCTGGAAGACCTTGCCAACGCCTATATCTGGGTGTGGATTCCCGGATCAAATATCGACGCCCGGTACAATGTAAATCCTGCTTCCGGTAATACAGAGCTGACCGAAAACGCCAAATTCACCAAAACGGTAGAGGGGGGAACTACTACATTTTCCCTCACTTTTGTGCCGCAGAATTTCTTCGTGCAGCCCATCTGTGCCGAAACACAGATAGGTATGCTGATCAAAGGGAACGATTGGAGCAATGGCCAATCCAACGACCATGTGCGCGCCATGACGCCCCTGGCTAGTTGCTTCGTAGTGAAGCTGCTTTCCCCAACCAGCGACCCGGCATTTATTAGTCCCGGAGGAACGCTGACCGTTTCTGCCGAGTCTAACGATCCCG
>CAYUJK010000665.1:0-1942 GCA_964444895.1 uncultured Roseivirgaceae bacterium | reverse complement strand
AATTGACATAGTTATCGATCAGGGGTCCGGTGAATGTTTTGAAACCGGCGCCCACGTACAGGGTAGTGAAGCTACGAGACGATATGTTACCTCCTATATCTAACTCTAACTTACGTTTTTTTCGTCCATTGAGCTCAAAAACGTACGATTTCAACTCCGGGTCGTAGTAGATTCTCGGGTATATCTCGTCAAAAAAATCTTCTGAAATTATCTGGTAATAGGCTTTTTTTACTTCATCGAGACTCAATCCGTCTCGCTTTTCCAGTTTAAAAAAGTTCTTTAGATAGGCTTCCTGCGATTTCGAAAAACCGATAAGTTCTACCCGTTGAAACCTCAGTTTCCGGTATTTTTCTTTGAAGCGTTCCCTTTCCTTTGCAAGGTTTCGTTGTTCGCTGAGCGACAGCACCGAATTGCAGTCACTGTCTTGCATGCGCCTGATGGCAGCAACGTAGCCGCTATCAATAAGCGAGCGAGCACTTTTGAAGTCGATAGCGGTGTATCCTTTCAGGTTTGGCTCAATGTACAGGCCTTTGTCATTTACCAGTGTGGGGTCTGACTTGTCAAGTAGCATCAGAAACAGCGAATTGTTAATGAGCCGGTCGTCTGTTTCGGCAGGATACTCTGTAAACACTTTTTCAGACACATTAGAACCGATAATGTAATCGGGATCAAACTCCCTGATTGCGATGTCTACCGGAAAGTTGTTGTAGATCCCGCCGTCAAAAAGGTATTGATCATTGATCTTGATGGGATCGTATAGAAACGGCACGCTCATCGAAGCACGGACGGCATCAGAGAGGTTTCCGTATTTCAACACTACATTTTTTTGTGTAAATATTTCTGAGGCACAAGCCCGAAATGGGATGAAAAGGCTATCAAAATCATAACCGCAGGTTTCAGAAGCCTGGGCCAGCAGCTCCGCCAGCGCAAAATTGAGAGTGAGGTCCTTTGCCAGCTTGGTAGACACAGTGGTGTTCAGGGAAGTGTCAAGGGCTACAGATACATTGAAGAACGAGGCATTGGACTCTTTGGCATGAAAGTAATAGTTGTAGTTTTTGTCGAGGCGGCCATTCACCCAATTCTGAAAGCTTTCTGAAACCACCATTTCTTCAATTTCCTCAGGTGAGTAACCCGCCGCATAAAAAGCACCCACAATAGCACCCATGGAAGTGCCCACTATGTAGTCTATGGGAATGTTATTTTCTTCCAGGGCCTTAATCACCCCAATGTGTGCCAGGCCTTTGGCGCCGCCGCCGCTCAATACCAACCCTACTTTTTGGGAATATCCCAGGTGAAATGCGCTCAATAAAAGCAGTAAGAAAACGGTAGAAATAATTTTTCTCAATGTTGGCAAAACTAAAAAACGAATGTAACGACAGCGACATGAACAAACAATTTAATAAACCGGATTTCTTTGACTAAGGTTGGGGTTTTTACTACTATTATGTTCACCAATTTCAAACTATTCCATTGTACCAGGTAGCAATCATCGGGGGTGGTCTGGCCGGGCTTGTTAGCTCAGTACTTTTGCGCAGAGCTGGCTTTCGCGTAGCGCTGATCGAGAAAAACAGATACCCACACCATAAAGTCTGCGGCGAATACGTTTCCAATGAAGTCAAACCTTTTTTGGCCGAAAATGGCTTGATCCCGGAAAATCAAAATCTTCCGGAAATTGATGTCTTCGAACTTTCGGCGGTATCAGGAAGGACAGCAAGATGCGAACTTGACCTGGGAGGCTTCGGGATTTCGCGCTTTACATTTGATGAATTCCTGTACCAAAAAGGGCTACAAGAGGGCGTGGGATTTTTCCTGAACAAGCAGGCAAAAAATATTGCCACACAAAATGGCCGGTATACTGTACAACTCAGCGACAACCAGGTAGTTTGCGCGAATCTGGTGATCGGTGCTCACGGCAAACGATCCATTGTCGATAAAACGTTAG
>CAYUJK010000664.1:0-1944 GCA_964444895.1 uncultured Roseivirgaceae bacterium | reverse complement strand
ATTTTGGTACGTTTGACGGCGTAACGGCATTCGGAAGCTTTGAGCACGTGGCCTCAGTAAAAGACTACCTGGACGGACGCCAGGATGAAGTGTATGACGATTACTTCAAACATGTGTATAACCTGCTTCCCAAGGGTGGGCGGTTTTACATGCAAAGCATGGTTTTCAGCAAAAATATGATCCCCTTTGAGCAGTTTGACATCAATGCTCCCAAAGATTCCAGCGCGTACATCCTGGCGCTCCTCACCAAACACAATCCCGACTCTTGGTTGCCTTACGGACATGAACATATCATCCGGGTAGCAGCGCCTTATTTCAAAAAAGTGTTCTACAGCAGTGGCAGGCTTGACTACGTAAAAACCAACCGGGAGTGGACCAAGTTGTTCTATAAATTCAGCCTGAAAAAATACCTTTGGTTTGCCTCGCTTATTCCCAAGTTCCTCACCGACAAGGAATTCCGGCATCAACTGGCTTTACTTCGTGTGCGGCCAAATCGCGTGTGTTTCGAGCGGGAAATCATGGACCATTCGAGGCTTGTTTTTGAGAAAATATAGTAGAAAAAGTATAAGAGGGGGTCATTGTGCAACCAAAGGCGCAATGGCCGCTTTCTCTCCTCTCAATAACAAAAAACTCCAAAGACACATGGCATAGATGCTTCCGTTCGTCAGCATGACAAAGCAGGCTTGTTGGATAGACGCTTATTTTGGCTGGCAAGGCGGAGATTTTGGTTTACCCGGACGTGTTTATTTCGTCAGCAACGACGTTGAGGTGGAGTTGAACTGTCGCTCCTCAGTGTTCTTCCCGATAGCCATCAGCGATTTTTCCGGGGCAATTTACCTTAAATTTTGTTTTAACAACGAAAGGCGCGAAAGTCACGAAAAGGAAAACTGCTTTGCAATTTTCAACACGTCGAAGACGTTCTTTTGGTATTTCCCCAGTTTATTGATTTCTTCCAAACCAGATTTTTCCCTTCGGCAACACACACTGACATACTGAATACAGAATACCGACTACGGTCTGGGAACCTCAGTGCCCGCCCTCCCGCTTTTCAACACCCATGAACCAGATCGCCACTGAATGCTTCCTCCGTCGCATTCATCGCGATGACGGTAGAGTGGCTGCTCCTGCCGCTGCCTCCTGCTGCTGCCTACTTCCTTACTCCCCGCTCTCAGCCCCCTGCTCTCTGCTCTCCGCTCCAAAACACCCCAAGTAGTCTCTTCGCAGCAATAATCGCCGGCACTTTGCCTTTTTCCACGTCGCTCTCCAGGCGATCCAGCGCACTTCTCACGTTGCTATTGCCATAGAAGTCATTTTGCAGGTGATAGCTGATCGTGTCGTGCATCCACTGCAGGTTTTGCTCCTGCCGGTTGCTTTCAAAGTACCCCTTCGTTTTCATCCCTTTTTCGAAATCACGGATCATCTCCCATATCTCGGCTATACCGGTATTCTTCAGCGCCGAGCAGGTGAGCACTTTAGGATACCAGCCGCTGTCGTTGGGCGGAAATGTATGCAGGGCATTCTGGTACTCCCGCTGGGCTATCTGACTCATACGCACATTTTCACCATCAGCCTTGTTGATCGCAATGGCGTCGGCCATTTCCATAATACCTCTCTTTATGCCCTGAAGTTCGTCGCCAGCCCCGGCCAGCATCAGCAACAAAAAGAAATCAACGATGCCTTTCACACTCGTTTCGCTCTGCCCCACTCCTACTGTTTCAATGATCACCACTTCAAAGCCGCTGGCCTCGCACAGCAGCATGGTCTCCCGCGTTCTGGAGTTAACACCTCCCAGTGTAGCGCCCGAGGCCGAGGGTCGCACGTAGGCGTTCGGGTCGTTGGCCAGGTCTTCCATCCGCGTTTTATCGCCCAATATACTACCCCCCGTCCGTCGGCTGGAGGGGTCAATTGTGAGCACGGCAATCTTTTTGCCCAGTCCCGTCAGGT
>CAYUJK010000663.1:0-1948 GCA_964444895.1 uncultured Roseivirgaceae bacterium | reverse complement strand
CAGGGCACTATTGGGTATATTTTGCTTGTCAAACCCATTTCTTTGCTGCCATCTCACTATTAGACATTCGCTACCTGCATCCTCATACATCAACGCTTTAATACTGTAGGAACCTGCATTAAGCCTTACCCAGCCATTGTGCGTTTTCTCGTTACAACCATGGTCTCCATCATGATCAACTACCAGATTTCCATTTATATATAGTTTACTGCCGTCATCAGAACTCAGAAAAAATTTGTAGTCCCCCCACGCTGGGATATGCAAAAATCCATCAAATATGAAAGCGAAATTATCATTTCGTATCGGTGGATGATTACTTCTCACGTTAATATTAAAATTGTTTACAAAGCCTTCAGCTAATAGAGTCCCCTGTGATTGAATATTATCTACTGTGCTCAACCCATTGTGCGAATAATACTTGTAGGTCAACCCCTGACTTATCGTAGCTGCATTTACCTGGTTACTTGGTGACGACAAATTCCCCACCGCATCTCGTGCTCTTACATAAAATGCATAGTTGGTAAAAGGTGATAATCCACTGACGGTATGGGCCGTTCCAGTGACACTACCTACCAGTACACTGTTCATATAAATATCATAACCAACCACTCCCACATTATCTGACGACTCCGTCCATTGAAGCGTAACAGACGACCTGGTAGTGCCCGCTACCGTTAGTGTTGGAATAGTCGGTGGTTCATTATCCATCAAGGTGGTTGCCGATCTTTCCTGGGTATAGTTAGAGCCCCCGAAATTGTTCACAGCCCTCATCCTGTAGAAGTATTGAGTAGTAAGGGCCAGCCCCTGGTCTGTGTATGACTGTGGATTATCAATTTGTTCTTTGGAATCTGTGATGGCAATGAGTTGATAAGGTCCGCCACTTTGTGTAGCCCGGTAGATCTCAAACCCGAATTCATTGTCAGAGCGGTCATCCCAGTCTATCTTGATCGAATTGACAGTATGAGCGGTTACAAAGAAATTGCCGGGAGTTGTAGGAACACCGGGACTATTCTGAGTGGTCACTACAATTTCATTTGAGGGAGCGCTGGGGCATCCGGCAGGCTCAGCTCTATATTCTACGGGAACATTATTGAAGCCATTGGAACTGAAGTACTTCTGGCCCTCGTTTTTCCATACCGATACCGTGTAAGCTCCTGCCTGGCTTGCATTATAAACATTTGAATTGGAATTCGGAATTTCGATACCGTCTCTGTACCACTGGTAATTGTCGTGGCCGGTGGGAGCTATGAGGTTTACGCTTGTGCTTCCGTCAAGCGCCGGGAGATTTACACTTTTCCCACCCGAATGAATGGTAACGGGAGGCGTGGGGTCTTTGTCATCATTGATGTAAACCGGGTCAGAAGGGTCGGTCCATTGATTATCGTATTCGGGCCCCAACCCCATATTGGAAGGCCATTGGAACCTTACCCTATAATAACCCCTTTCACTCACGGTCAAAGTATGGGCATTGTTGTTAAGGGTAACCCAGCTACTCTCGTTTTCTAAATCAGCGTCTACTTCTGCTTTTTGCCATTCGTATGCGGCATATCCAGCAGTAATACCCAGCGTAACTTCAAAATCTTCGTCTTTACAAAAACGGGTTTGCCCTCCTAAAGCTACGATGTAGAGCTTGCTCTTCGAAAGCATATTGCTAAAGAAGTCGGGCTGAGGAAATGTGAGTTCCCACACGTCATGTCCTCGAGTTGGGAAAAAAAGAAGTCGTATTTCTCCACCACTTTCCCGTATGGTATTTACAACCTCAATTGTAGAAGCGGTTGACGACCACTGTCCATTATCCCTACCTCCTTGTGAATACCAAAGCGGGACAAATAAATTTTTAGGTAGGTTATCACTATTGATATAGGCAGATTGAACATCACACATAGGATAAGCAGTCGCAACAAATCGTGGGTCTTCGTGTAAAAACTGCCAAGTCCCCCCCCCTCCC
>CAYUJK010000662.1:0-1949 GCA_964444895.1 uncultured Roseivirgaceae bacterium | reverse complement strand
ACCGGCACGGCGCAAAGTCAGTGACACAGATAGAGCTGCTGACCAAGCCGCCTAAAGAACGAGGTGAAAGCGATCCCTGGCCGCTATGGCCAATGATCTTGCGCACATCTACTTCTCACGAAGAAGGATGTGAAAGAAACTGGTCGCTGCTCACCAAGGAATTTATCGGGGATGACGACGGAAATGTAAAAGCCCTGAAAATTGTAGAGATAAAGTGGGACAAGGATAAGAATGGAAAAATGGGATTTGTAGAAATCCCGGGCACGGAGAAAGAACTCCCCTGCGACCTGGCGTTGCTGGCCATAGGCTTTCTACATGGCGAAACCAAAGGCATTCGGCAGGAGCTCGACCTTGACCTGGATGAGCGCGGAAACATCAAAACCAGCGGCTACCAAACCAGCGTGGAGAAAGTCTTCGCGGCAGGCGATATGCGCCGCGGACAATCACTGGTGGTATGGGCGATCTCGGAGGGCCGTGAAGCTGCCCGCCAGGTGGACAAGTACCTCATGGGCGAGTCTACCCTCGAAGCAAAAGATAAATCGCTATTTGATCTTTCAGAATCTGAGGTATAGCAGAAAGCAAATTATCACGATAAAGAAAAGCTGCCGTTGGGCGGCTTTTTCTATTTTCCGGCCAATTCCAGTACTGCAGTGACCATGCTGTTCATGCCTGTTTTCAGGGAGCGCTCCACATCGGGGAAGTAAAAGGGCGAGTGAAGGGAAGGCAGGCTTATCTCTCCTCTTTCGGCCGCCTCGATTTTTTGCGGCGCCACCGTTCCCAGCCAATACAGGAAAATGGGCACCTGTTCCTGTGTTCGGCCAAACTCACTGAAATCTTCTCCCCCCATCACGGGTTTTAGCTCCGCCACGTTTTCGCTGTCCAATGTGCTCGCAAATGCCTTTTTTATTCGCTCGGTCAGAGTGGGGTCGTTGTACAGGGCGGGGGTAGACTCGTCCCTTATGTGCAGCGTAGGATACCGCTCCTCAGGAAGACCGGCGGAAAGCGCGATCCCCGCCAGCATCCGCTTCATCTTTTGCAGCATCGCCTCTCGCACTTCTGTAGAATACGAGCGCAGCGTCAGTTCCAATTTTACCTCATCTGGTATCACATTGCCTTTGTTGCCACCGTGGATGGAGCCCACCGTTACTACCGCAGGCTCCAACGGAGAAATCTCCCGGCTTACGATGGTTTGCAGGTCCAGTATTATCCTTGCACTGAGTACTATTGGGTCTACGGTAGTATGCGGATAGGCGCCGTGTCCACCTTGTCCAAATACAGTAATGTCGACCATGTCTACATTGGCCAGCATGTAGCCACTGCTCAGCCCCACTTTTCCCGATTCCAGGCCGGCGTTTGTATGCAATGCCAGGGCGTAATCGGGGACAGGAAATCGCCCATATAGCCCGTCCCGGAGCATTGCCCGCGCACCCGAAGCCCGTTCTTCTGCCGGTTGGCCTACAAAAACCAACGTTCCGCTCCATTGGGTTTTATTTTTAGCGAGGATGTTAGCGGTACCCAAAAACACAGCCATGTGGAGATCGTGGCCGCAGGCATGCATCACGCCCACCTCGTTGCCATTCAGCAGCGCTCTCGCCTGGCTGGCGTAGGGCAAGCCCGTTTGTTCGGCTACCGGAAGTGCATCCATATCTGCGCGCACCAGCACTGTGGGTCCCCTGCCGTTTTCTAAGACACCGACTACCCCGTGGCCGCCAATATTCGTCTCCACACGAAAGCCAGTTTTTTTCAGTTCTTCAGCCAATTTTTTGGCAGTTTTCTCTTCCTGGAATGAGAGTTCAGGGTGTTCGTGAAGTTGCCGGTAAATGTTTTCAAAATAGGGGAAAGCCGCTTCGATTTGACTCTCAAGCGACTGCGCCTGTGTGCGGAGCGCGCTTAGAGAGGCAAGTGTAACTAAGGTGAAGGCAGAAAGGTAGTGTCTCATCGTGCAATGT
>CAYUJK010000661.1:0-1952 GCA_964444895.1 uncultured Roseivirgaceae bacterium | reverse complement strand
ATCATCATAGAACCAAAATATATTATCATTCACCACTCCTTAACCAAGGATGGCAAGACGGTGGATTGGGAAGCTATTAGGCGTTACCATATTAATGAAAACGGCTGGAAGGATATTGGCTACCATTATGGCATTGAACGGGTTGGAGATGAATATGTTATCCTCCCCGGTCGTGCCGAAAATGAGGTGGGCGCGCATACAAAAGAACAGAAGATGAACTTTCAGAGTTTAGGAATATGTGTTGTCGGTAATTACGACAACGAGCGCCCGCCGGAACGAGCGTTTAAATTATTGATTGACCTGTGCGTTCGTCTTTGTCGGAAATATGACATTCCCCCCGGCAATATTAAAGCCCACCATGATTACGCGTCGTATAAAACCTGCCCTGGGAAGATGTTTCCGATGGCGGAGTTAAGGGAGGAGGTGGCAAAACTCCTTGCTTAAACGAATCTGGGAAAAGCATGACCAGTGGATTTTCGGAGTGATTTTCTTTATCCTCGGCTTCATGGCTCGAGGGCTTTGGAATCTACTCACGCAATTGCCGGTTATAGGTGTGTTATTTAAGTAGCCCCCACATGGGGGTTTTTTATTTTTCTTCTCCCTGCAAAAAAATTTTTGCGAAAAGGGTTGACAAGGCAAAGAAACCTTGCTATAATGACAGTGAGGCAATGCAAAATTGCGAAAACAATAAAGGAGGCCATGCATAAATGCCCAAAAGAGAATGGTTTATTCATTACCGGAAACAAAAGGGGCTGACCCAACAAGGTCTGGTAGAGAGGATTGCTCCTCGGTATTCGATGACCAGGCAACACATTAGCGCCATTGAACGCGGTCTGACAAATCCTAGCGTTAAATTAGCAAAAGTGTTAGGAGAAGAATTGGGATTTAATTGGGTACAGTTCTTTGAATAAGCCCGGTCGACGTATTTTACGGGGATGACGCAAATAGTGGTTAAGGCCCAAAACGGGAAAGGGGGGAGCGAAAATCAAAATAGTAGCTGGTTATGTGGGAACTGTAGTAGGGTTAAGGAAGCTCATTCAGGCTAATTTGCTCAATTATACACCTAAAGGTATTCCGTATGGACACCTTAACTATCACGAATACATGGAAGGGAGGGATAAAGGTGAATATAGTGCTAAATACTCCAGAAAGTGAAATCAAATACATTGAATTTGACCCATCTTATGAAGGAAAATATTATGCTTGTATCCATTATAAGGATGGTTCATCAATCACAATTCAAGCTCCAATAGATGAATTGTCTCTTGTGGCGGAAACAATTACGGAAATTGTACGGGATATTAAAGCCGGGACAAAGGGAACAATTGCGCGCCATTTCTTTACAGCAGAATATGCCATCTTACGAGGAGAAAGGGGAGGGAATGATGCCGGAGCGGACCTGGGTGTTGAGTGAACTAACGGAAGAATTACAAAATTTACTCAACCAGTATCTGCAAGAATATCCATTCCTCACTAACGAGGAAATCTGGGATGTGCTAGACAGCGTAAAGCCGATGTGAAAGGAGGTGTAGAGAGTTGAAGCTCTATGAAATTAGCGAACGCTATCAAAACCTCGCTAGGCTTCTGGAAAATGAAGAAAACATGACTGAAGAGGCTGAAGGTTTAATAGTAAAAGCGCTGGCCGAAGTGGAAGATGAATTCGCTGACAAAGCCCGAAACATTGCGCGGTTTATCCAGAACCTGAAAGCTGAAGAAGAGGCAATTATAGCAGAAATAGATCGGCTAGAGAAAAAGAAAATGGCTGTTCGGAATAAGCATAAACGACTAAAAGAGTACGTGGAACAGGAGATGCTTCTCTTGGGAATTGATAAAATTACCGACCCCGTGTTACCATTAGCCCTTCGCAAGGCACCGCCGTCCGTTGAAGTGGAACCGGGGGCGGTGATACCGGAAAAATACTTGATTCAACAAGAACCGAAAGTGGACAAGCG
>CAYUJK010000660.1:0-1952 GCA_964444895.1 uncultured Roseivirgaceae bacterium | reverse complement strand
TTCCCGGTGATTGGCTATGTATTTTTCCAGTTCATCCATGTCCGTTTGTTGTTTTTAGCAGATGAGTCAACTTATTCTTGGCGCGCAGGTATTGCGATTTGCTCGTCGATTCCGAAATCCCCATGATCGCGGCTATTTCCTTGTGGTCGTAGCCTTCGAACAGGTAAAGCGACAGTACCGTGCGAAACCCGTCGGCCAGTTTTGTCATCGCCTGTTTTATCTTTTCTATTTGATAGTCAGCTTCTCCTATGCAGGACTCCTCATCGCTGTCTGCCACGTCAGTTTGTTCGTCCCATCGTTCTATGCCCTTTTTGCTCTTCAGATGCGACAAGGCCTTGTTTACCACAATGCGCTTAAGCCAGGCGCCGAACGTCGAGCGCCCTTCGAAAAGATGAAGATTTTGAAAGGCGCTTACAAATGACTCCTGAAGCACATCGTGCGCCTCGTCGTCGTCGGTCACCATGCGCAACGCCACGTTAAACATCGCCTTTTTATACAAGTTGTACAGGCGATATTGCGCTTTGCTGTCTCCCTTTTTGCAAAGCTCCACGAGGTCGAAATGAATATCTTTAACCGATGTAGAGTCCAACACTTTTAATTTCCGCGATAAAGACCGGGTGAAAGATGATTAGTTGCATGAAGTTGATAAAATTTTTTCGATCAAAAAATCCCCTCCTATTACCCGTAGAAATACCTTGGATAGCCATTGTTTTCCTGTAGTGGCCAATGCAGGTTTTTGGCCGGATGATGATCAATGCTTTGCAAATATGTGCCTCGATATGCCTCGATATCGTCATTTACTCGTGAAAATCATTCCATAGCTTACATGTACCGTTCACTTCTGCATAAGCCTGAAGTGGCAACCTGAAAAAATGACTATCTTTATTTGTACGTTTTTTCACAACTATACTGTAAATAAATTTTTCACCCTCAATCGCTACAAAAATGAAAAGAACACTGATGTTTTCGCGAGCCTTGCTCGTTATTGCGCTGTTGCCCTTACTTCTGCTGTCTACTTCTTCTTTTCAACCAAATGAGAAGGAGAAAATCGGCTTCCTGGTTCACGACCTGGTATCCGAGAGATGGAAGAAAGACATGGACTTTTTTGCCAATAAAGTTGAAGAACTGGGATACGTACCGGTGACCAAAAATGCATTTGGAGACCCCCATACCCAGGTAAAGCAAGGCAAAGCCATGATTGATGATGGCGTAAAAGTGATCGCCGTGGTACCAGAGGATGGCAAGGTGCTGGCCGAGCTGGTACAATATGCCGGTGAGAAAGGTGCTAAGATCATAGCATACGACAGGATGATCCTCAACTGCAATTTGGACTATTACATTTCTTTCAATAGCGTAAAGGTAGGCGAGATGATGGCCGAGTACGCCATCAGCAAAAAGCCGCGTGGCAAATACGCTATTATCAACGGGCCCTCTTCGGACAACAACGCAATCCTGGTGCGACAGGGGCTTATGAACAAGCTAAAGCCGCACATTGAAAGTGGCGCCATTGAGATAGTCCTCGACAAGGAGGCCGAGGCCTGGTATGCACTTAATGCCCTTTTTATCATGGACGGTTTCCTCTCCGATTACACTGGTGAACTGGATGTAGTGCTTGCCGCCAGTGACGGGTTGTCGATGGGCGTGATAGACGCTCTGGGCAACGCAGAACGCAAAGGGGTAGTGGTCACCGGCCAGGATGCCAGCCTGGAAGCCTGTAAACAAATAGTGCTGGGCAACCAAACCATGACGATCTACAAGTCGATCCGAAAGATCGCCAACGAAGCAGCGGAATTGGCGGTGAAGATCGCAAAAGGAGAGTCCGTAACGGCAGGTTCGACGGTCAATAACGGCCAGAAAGAGGTGCCAAGTATTCTCTTTGACCCTGTGGTGGTGGATAAATCAAATCTTCACAAAACCGTAATAGCCGACGGACACATCAAAGAATCAGACTT
>CAYUJK010000659.1:0-1958 GCA_964444895.1 uncultured Roseivirgaceae bacterium | reverse complement strand
TAAAATCGATCACAAACTCACTATTTGAGTGTGCAATCATGGCCAGGTTAGAATATACTCCCTCGGCTATCTCCTCAGAAAGCTCAATGTTGATCTGGTTCGGATTTTTATGTTTTTTGTCTTCTTCCATTATCCGTTTTATCCGTTCACTCCGTCAACTTTTTCCCTGCTAAACTCTTCCTTGGAGGCAACAAGTGCATCGTACTCTTCTTGAGAAGAAACGATGATCTTTTTGTAGTCACGCATTCCGGTACCCGCAGGAATCAGGTGGCCAACGATCACGTTCTCCTTGAGTCCCATCAGCTTGTCCATTTTACCCCGAATAGAAGCTTCACTCAGTACTTTTGTCGTTTCCTGGAATGAGGCGGCAGAGATGAAACTTTCGGTGCCCAAAGAGGCCTGCGTGATGCCCTGCAAGGTAGGTCGGGATACGGCAGGTTGTGCCTCGCGAACCTTCACTTGCTTCATGTCTTTGCGCTTAAGGCTGGAGTTTTCATCTCTCAACCTCCTGGAGCTGATAATCTGCCCGGGTTTCAAACTGGTGGATTCTCCTGCGTCTTCTACTACTTTCATATCGAGAATAGCGTCGTTTTCCTCCCGGAAGTTCCATTTGTCTACTACCTGTCCTGGTAAGAAGTTAGTGTCGCCGGCATCAATAATCTCCACTTTTTGCATCATCTGACGCACAATCACTTCAATGTGCTTATCATTGATTTTCACCCCTTGCAGCCTGTACACTTCCTGAATCTCATTCACCAGGTACTCCTGCACCGCAGTAGGTCCTGAGATGGCCAGGATATCGGCAGGAGTAATAGCCCCATCCGACATGGCAGTACCCGCTTTTACATAGTCGTTGTCCTGAACGAGAATATGCTTAGAGAGAGGAATCATGTATTTTTTCTTCACGCCATCCTTGGATTCAATGAAGATTTCCCGGTTACCGCGCTTGATACCTCCATAGGTCACCACACCGTCTATCTCACTTACAACAGCAGGGTTCGAAGGATTCCTCGCCTCAAAGAGTTCCGTAACCCTTGGCAAACCACCTGTGATGTCCCGGGATTTACCGATAGTTCGCGGTATCTTAGCCAGTACCTTACCTGCTTTGATCACCTCTTTGTCATTAACAGCAAGGTGTGCTCCTACAGGTATGTTATATCCAATCTCGTCATTCTTGCCTTTCACATGAATGGCGGGGTTTTTCTTCTTATCTTTTGTATCAATGATCACCTTTTCCCGGTGACCGGTTTGCTCATCCGCTATTTCTCGGAAAGTGATACTCTCTTCGATGGCTTCGAATTCGATCTTACCATCAATCTCCGACAATATCACCGCGTTATACGGATCCCAGTTACAAAGCTCCTGCCCCTTCTCTACTTTGCTTCCTTCTTTTACTTTCAGGTAAGCTCCATAGGGAACGTGGTTGCTGATGAGCACTTTGTTAGTTTTATCTTCTACAATTTTGATCTCCCCTGACCGTCCCATTACCACTACTACCTCTTCTCCTTCGTCATTGGTAGTCTTAATGGTTTTTAGGTCTTCGAATTCGATCACACCGTCAAACTTCGCCTTGATATTAGCGTCTACAGCAATGTTTGAAGCGGTACCACCTACGTGGAACGTTCTCAACGTAAGCTGCGTGCCTGGTTCTCCGATTGACTGGGCAGCAATTACTCCAACTGCCTCACCTATCTGCACCATAAGGCCAGTAGAAAGGTTTCTTCCGTAGCATTTGCCACAAATTCCTTGTTGTGCTTCGCAGGTCAGTGCAGACCGGATTTCCACCTCTTCTATGCTCGTTTCATCAATGATTTTCGCTATTTCTTCGGTTATCTCAGTATTCGAAGGAACGATTAGTTTATCAGTGATCGGGTCGAAAATATCATGTACGGTCACCCTGCCAAGAATTCTTTCAGAAAGTGGCTCTACAATATCCTCGTTGTCTTTGAGGGATGTTA
>CAYUJK010000658.1:0-1963 GCA_964444895.1 uncultured Roseivirgaceae bacterium | reverse complement strand
TAAAACTCCTGGCACACGAGTTAACGCATGTGATACAACAAGGAAAATAGGCAAGTGTGACATTTACTTCTACCCATAAGTCAACCCAGGAAAAAAATACCGCCCGGCGGCCCTCCTCCGCGATACAACCCTCCATGAAGGTGAATCCACCCGGAGACACTTATGAAAAAGAGGCCGAGTCTGTGGAGCAGGCAGTCCGGGGTATTCCGGTGTCGAAGAGTGATTCCGGCAGCCCCTCCGAAACACAAGGTAATGGTCCTGTATCGCAGGCAAACGCGACTCACATAAGCCGAAAGCCTGCTTTTGTCAAAAGCCTGCAGCGCAGCCAGGAAGATGGCAATGATGGCGAATTTATACCAGGAGCGCATTCCAGCACCATTCAAGCCTCAGGAGCCGAAGGAGGCGAGGTAAGTCCATCGGTGGAAAGCGCGGTTAATTCCGGCAAGGGCGGCGGTAAGCCGCTGGCCGACAACAGCCGCAAATTCATGGAAAGCTATTTCCAGTCGGACTTCAGCTCGGTGAGTGTTCATGACAATGCCGAATCTGCCCGGCTCAATGATGAAGTGGGTTCAAAAGCCTTTACCCACGGCAATGACATCTATTTCAACGAAAACCAATACCAACCCGAAACTCCTGAAGGCAGGGGACTGCTCGCCCACGAGCTGACCCACGTAGTGCAGCAAAATGAAGGGATGAGCGCCAAAAGGATCCAAAGGGCTACTCCACCTCCAGTCACAGCTACTTCCTATTCGGTTTCTAAAGGAGAATATAAAGGCTCCGAACTGGATGTTGTCGCCAAGAGGCTGAAAATTTCCAGGCTTAGCCTTCCGTCGTTTAAAAAGAGAAATGCTAAGCTGTTTACTGCACCTTTTAATCTAAGGCTAAAAAAGAGAGGGCAAACCGATCAGGTTCCCAATTGGAAAGCAGCAGTAGAAGGAGACATCCGCCACCACCTGAAAGGAAAGCTAAAACAAGCGGAAGACCGCGGCGGAGTGAACGAGGAAAAAGTGTATTTTTTTAAAGGCAGAAAAACAGAATTTTACCTTTTCGGAACCGAAACCGAGTTGGCGGAAAGAACACAGATTCCTTTTTGGGACACAAATCAAAAAAGCAGAACATTCCAGGTGGATCATATTGTTGAAGATCAACTGGGCGGCGACGACAAGGCTGGAAATTATGAACTTCTGGATGCTACAGCCAATATGAGCGCCGGATCAAAACTAGGGTCTCATATTCGAACCAGAATTGTGGAAGCTATAGAAGCACTGAGAGCAGACAATCCCGGCGCTACCAATATCACGAAAGCAAAAGAACCGAAAAAATCGAGCTTCAATGAAATCATCTTTACGGCATTCGATTACAATCTGAAAGATATTTCGGGAGAACCTGATAAATTCTGGAGTTTAGACCAGGTTAAAAAAGGACTTCATTTTAAAGACATACGTCCATTACGAGGGAAGGAATTGGACAAAATGGGTAAGGAAAGCAACCCTATGATCTTTGCCTCACTTTCCGGGGGAGACAAATTAAAAACGCCAAAGAAAAAGCCTACGGCTAACTGGCTTCCACGCATCGATCTTATTGACTGGAATTTTGCAGATAACCCCGACCCGGGAAGCATAGCAGGAACATTGACTCTGGATGTTTTCAATTCAAAGGGGAAAAAATTCAGCGTTGGAAATAATTCTGCGGGCCATCAACAATGGAACCTCATTAAAATCGGGGGTGTTTATGGAGGCGCCATCGACCCGGGAGATGTCGCTGGTAGGATCAAAAACAGCCTGCGCCTTCCCGGCATGAGCCCCATTGTCCTGCACCAGGTTTCTCTATCTGCCAAAAAGGGGTTGATTGCTGAGGGAAAAGTGCTGCCCACCATCCCGTTCATTAAGGATGCCGACATTTCCATTTCCATTAATGGCGATGAGATCAGCCTTTTCAAGACCTTTGAAACTGGCGAACTGGC